>JAPLTI010000228.1 GCA_026398285.1 Verrucomicrobiota bacterium | reverse complement strand
GCTCGATCGGCGAGGAGATCGCATCCCTCACAGGCAAACAGGCAAAGATCAGCCTCCTCTCGGCCTACTTTCAAAATCTGGAGGAAGCCGACCTGCGTCTCGCCGCACTCTGGCTGTCGGGCTCGGCATTTTCCTCGATGGATGCCGCCCCGCACCAAGCGGGACGATCCATCATCCGCGAGGCGCTCATCAAAGCCTCGGGCATGACCGAAGCCGATTTCCGGCCGCTCGCCAGTGGCATCAACGACAGCGGCCTCACAGCGGAAACGGTTATGGCCACTGGCAGCGGCTCGAAAAACCCGACTCTTGCCGAGGTTGCCGCCGAATTGGAGTCCCTCCGCGCCGCCCGCTCGGGTGTTGCGAAGATTGAAATCCTAACCCGTTTTTTCCAAGACACGCCGCCAGTCGCCGCCAAGTTTCTCGTTAAGATCCTCTCCGGCGACCTGCGCATCGGTCTCAAAGAAGGCTTGCTGGAGGAATGTATCGCTGAGGCCTTCGAAGCCGATCCCGCCGAGGTGCGCGAGGCAAACATGTTCTGCGGCGACTTGGGTCTCGTTGCAGTCACAGCCAAAAACCGCCGCCTGCACGAGCGCACGATGCGACTTTTCCAACCGGTCAAGTGCATGCTGGCATCGCCCGAACCGGATGCCTCCGCCGTGCGGGCCCGCTTTGCCGATGCCTCCACGCTCTGGATCGAGCCGAAGTTCGACGGCATTCGCGCCCAAATCCACACCGACACGAAGCGCACGGAGATTTTCACTCGCGACCTGAAGGTCGTCACCACCAGTTTTCCCGAGATAGCCCGCGCTGCTACGGAACTGGGGCGTGAAACCATTCTCGATGCCGAGATTCTGGCTTGGCGCGATGGACGCCCCCTGCCGTTTCATTCACTCCAAAAGCGTCTCGGACGCCAGGAGGCCGACCTCTTCTTTGAAAATGAAATACCCGTCGCCTGCATTGTTTTCGACATCCTGCAACTCGACGGCACCAGCCTGCTGAGGGAACCCCTGCACCGTCGCCGCGAACTCCTGCTTGGCCTCGCACTTCCCGCCCCCCTGCGCCATGCGGAAATCCTCCACGCAGCCAGCGCGGAGGAGATCGACGCCCACTTCCGCGACATCCGCTCCGCCGGACACGAGGGTCTCCTGATCAAAGACCCAGCCAGCCCCTACCAACCCGGCCGCCGCGGCCTCGCCTGGATCAAACTCAAAAAACGCCTCGCCACGCTCGATGTCGTCGTCACCGCCGTGGAATACGGCCACGGCAAACGGCGCGGCGTCCTGAGCGACTACACCTTCGCCGTGCGCGATGAAAAAACCGGCGCTCTCGCCACCATCGGCAAAGCCTACACCGGCCTCACCGACCTCGAAATCGCCGCCCTCACCGACGAATTCCTCTCCACCGCCCTCTCGCAAACCGGCAACCGCATCGAAGTCGAACCCCTCGTCGTCCTCGAAATCGCCTTCGACTCCATCCGCGAAAGCCCCCGCCACACCTCCGGCCTCGCCCTGCGCTTCCCACGCATCACCCGCATCCGCCGAGACAAATCTGCGGCAGACATCGACACCATCGCAACTGCGAGGCGTCTACTGGCTTGAGTGTGAAGCCTCATTTCAAGCTCTCCTCTTGGCTTTGGTCCGCGAGTTCCACAAATGTGACGCAATTGTTACAAAGGGCAAAGTGCTTCTTCAAAGCAGAGCCTTCATAAGGGGAATGTTTTATGTCCACTAGCGCCAGTTCCCAATCCCTCTCGTCGCGCTACCAATTCAAGACCCTGCTTGGAGAAGGCGGGGCGGGTCAGGTTTACACCGCTTGGGACAAGCATCTGCGCAGGACGGTTGCGATCAAGCAGATCAAAGTCGAGCAACTCGAAGGCAATGATGTGCGCGATACATGGCAAGAGGCCATGTGCCTGGCCACATTGAAACACTCCAACATTGTTACCATTTACGATTTGGGAATCGACGGTGATGTGCCCTACATCGTGATGGAGTATATCCAAGGGGAGACGCTCGAGCGCATGGTTGCATCAGCACCTCTCGAGACCTCCACCTTCATCGATATTGCCCGACAATGCCTCGAAGGACTCTGCAGCGCACACCATGCAGGATTGATCCATCGGGACCTTAAACCCGCAAATATTATGTTGACCCGGTTGCCGACTGGCTCCTACCAGGTCAAAATACTCGATTTCGGAATCGCGTCATTTGCCCACGTTGGACACCAGGAGGGACTGAGCACCGAGGAATCTGTCTCTGGCTCGATCCACTGGATCGCTCCTGAACAAATAGAGGGTTCACCTGCGAATGAACGGAGCGACCTCTACTCGATGGGGTGCGTTTTTTACTTTGCGCTAACCGGCTTACCGCCCTTCAGCGCGAAGACAAGAGAGGGCATCCTAGAAGCCCACCTGATCCACTCAGTGCGGCACATCTCTGAAATCCGTGGCGACCTGCCGCCATCGATGGCCGACTGGATCATGGGACTACTGGCAAGAAGCCCCTCTGAACGGCCCGCCAAAGGCACGCAAGCACTTGAGGAATTCGAAATCATAACCGGAAGACGACAGGTTTCCACCCGCAGGATCAATTTCCAAGCCACCGCACTCAAGCCCTCGAATCAGCCGATCGGCGATGAGACTGGTTCATTTCAGTTTGATGAAATGGGCCTGCCATCACTTGCCCTACATCAAACGGAACCGCTGCCTGAAGTTTCCAAAGCGAATCCTCCGCCCCCACCCGCAAAGCCGAAAGCTAGGGGTCTCGCAGTGGTCGTTGGCGCCGCAGTTGTATTACTCGTGGGCGTTTTCTGGCTTGTTGGAGGTTGGAATTCAGGCAACGAACAGCCCGTCAGACCGACAAACACGGGAAAGCCGATTTTACGAATTCATGGATCCAACACGGTCGGCTCGAAATTAGCACCAGCCCTTGTCGAAGGCTTTCTCCGAAAGAAGGGGGCTTCGGCAATGTCTGTCGAACAGGAAGGCACTCCGCTAGAGAAGCGAGTCATTTTCGAATTACCAAACAACAAAGCTCCTGGCAGCGTGGAAATCCAATCCCACGGTTCAAAGACAGGATTTGTCAGCCTTGCAAACGCCACTTGTGACCTTGCCATGTCATCGAACGAGGTGAAGGAGGATGTTCGTGCCGGATTGATAAACAAAGGCGTGGGCGACTTGCGGACCCCTGCCTGTGAACATGTCATCGGACTGGATGGCCTCGCTGTGATTGTTCACTCGGGTAACACAGTTTCGCGACTCAACAAGGATCAGATAGCCGAAATCTTTTCAGGATCGGTCCGCGACTGGTCCGAACTCGGCCGCGAAAAAAGCGGTCCAATTCACTTGTATGCCAGGGATGCCAATTCCGGAACCTTCGACTCTTTCCATTCCATGGTAATGGGAAACAAGTCTCTCAGCGAAAATGCGAAGCGCATCGAGGACAGCACGGAACTCTCGGAGATGGTTTCGAACGACCCTGATGGGATCGGTTTCGTCGGTTTGCCATATATCAAAAATTGCAAAGCTCTTGCCGTCGGCGACGGCGAATGCGCTCCACTAAAGCCAACAGCCTTCACAGTGGCCACCGAGGACTATGTCCTCTCGCGCCGCTTGTATTTTTATTCCAACCCAATGCCTGCCGCTTGGGCGAGGGAATTGGTGGAGTTTTGCTTGGGCAACGAGGGTCAGGAAATCGTAAGCAAATCTGGATTTATCAAGCAATCCATTGAACCCCACAGCATCAAGGTGCCTCCAGGAGCACCTCAGACTTATGTTAACCTCGCAAAAGGTGCCGAGCGCCTCAACTTGAGCCTTCGCTTGAATTCCGACGAATCCCAACTGGATACCAAGGCTTCCAGAGACTTGGATCGCCTTGTTGGAGCTCTGACCCGACCAGAGTTGGAAAAATCCCGAATCTTTCTGGTCGGTTTTTCTGACGCCTCAGGGGATGAGAGCGTCGATCTCGAGCGGTCGCGAAAATTTGTGGAGTTGGTCTCAAGCGAATTGGAAGTGCGCGGAGTCAGGTCGCAGGGCGGCGAAGGTGTTGGATCTGTTTTACCAATTGCCAGCAACTCCACCCCGGTTGGTCGGGCGAAAAACCGCCGTGTTGAAGTGTGGATCAAGCCAATCGGAACTTAATTGAACATCCAGTCGAACCCCTCGTCGTCCTCGAAATCGCCTTCGACTCCATCCGCGAAAGCCCCCGCCACCCCTCCGGCCTCGCCCTCCGCTTCCCACGCATCACCCGCATCCGCCGCGACAAATCTGCGGCAGATATCGACACCATCGCTACAGCCAGAAAACTTCTGGCCTGACGCCAGTCAGACCTCGCCCGCCCGCTGTGGTTCGCCGAGTTCGTCCTCAAGTTCTCCAACCACTTCGGCGATAAAGTCGTGGAATCCCCAGCCGATGCCATCAGTCTTCTCCTCAATGTCTGCGAGTCGGTCCCGGAACTGCGGATACAGGTCACGCGCGTCAGCGCGCAGTAGCTTGGCCAATTCGTCCAGTGCCGATTCCACGCTGTCATAAAATCGTTCGTCGATGTCTCCATACTCGTTGGTGAAGCTTACCCCGTTCTCCACATAGGTCATCAACAGCTCTGCCGTCCCAGGGATGTTGCCTGTGGCCTTGCGGAAATCGCGAATAGCCTTGCGCGCCTCTGCCAGCTTGAGCTTGCCAAAACCTCGCTTGGGAAAGAACTGCTCCACGATCTTGCTCCGATAAGTTTCCAGCACCTCGCCACCGCCATCCTCCGCCTGGCAGCGGGCGCGGATGAAATGACGGTTCTCGGCCGCTGAGTCGTAAAGGTCTTTCACGAGGGCGAGCAGCGCGGGCGTTTCCCATGTCGCGAGATGTTTGCGGGCGGCGCTCCAGCCGCCTGGCTTGCGCGTAGGTTTGTTGGTTTCGTTGGGCATAGATTGGTATGGTTAGCGCTGGATGCCTTTAAAGAGAGGCAAACATTCTGGCGGAACGACCACGGTGATGCTCCGCGCCTGACCCGGCACGCGCCGTGTGAAGCCCCGTCGCTCCAAGGTCATTGATGAAATAAGGTCATTGAGAAAAAATGTTCAATTTTTTTCTTGCGAGTTAGACGGTATGGTTTGAATTTTATTAAGGCTCTGCTTCAACCGAAGCCTGACGTTTTGCGTCAGAGATTCATGTAGGTTAAGCGGGGCCTTTTTTTTGGCGCCGCTTCGTGAATTCGCCACGATATTCCATTTCAGAGGGAACAAATTTCCAGTGGAGATATGGTGAGCTCCAATGGCGAGACCGATCCCCTTCCACGCCTGTGGAAACGCCGATGTTAAAGCCGGGTCGAATGGCGCGGATCTCTTATAAAAGCATTTTGTAGAGTCGTTCCTTGGCAATGGTGCGTTTCCCGCGCTTGCGAGAGCCAATAGGAATCTCGCGATGTTTGTCGTTGAGTCGAAACGCCATTGCTCCCAAGACCACGTCGAGGCATTGAGCAAGCACATGATCATGCGAGCGAATCTCAGCCATGTCCTCGGAGCGAATGGAGAGCCCGGCGCGGCGTATCTCGGGATTTTCCTTAAGACCGAGGATAAATCCCTTAAATTGTGTGCAGGCTTCCCGGGTCTCTGGAAACTCATCGAAAAATAGCTTCAGATGGACAGGGTGATCGGCTCTTGGATGGAAAAAGAGTCCGAAAGCGTGTTTGATAAACTGATAGTAAAGGCGAAAGTAAGTGCCTTCAATTTGATCGAGAGAGAGTTTAGCCGGGCTGTGCGCATTTTGCCGAAACATGATTCGCACTCTGAGATGCCCTGCCGCGTCCTCTGAGAAGAAGGCGCGCATCAACTCTTCGTATTTCATCACATAAGGTTGGGAGACCTTTGACCATTTGATCTCACCGAAAAGGTTGAGCCGCTGCTTTTCGCTGTTGAGGAGAGCATTAATTCGATCCAAATGCGATGCACCGACGAGAACTCCACCATAGAAATTGGAAAAATATTTCCCTGAAGTATCCGACTCGTCACAGAAAATGAGATATTCTTTTTCGGCCATGTTCAAAAGGACAAGGCTACTTCAAGGTCTAATTTGAAGTTCAGATTCGGCGAGCAGGGGCAATTTTTTGGTGTCAGTTGTTCCGGCCAGTTCAATGGCGAATTCGAGCTGCTGAAGATAGGTTTTGGCGGGCTTGCTCATGGATTTGGAATTGTCCCAAACGGGATACCCTCTGAAAAAAGAAACCTCACTTGGCGCGCATCATGGAGAGACTTGAGAGGAATTGTTGAGAAAAAGGTGCCAGATTGCTGCAGCCGGGCAATCTGAAATTTCGCAAGGGCGAGACCTTTTTCATCGCATCAGCACTTCCGAGAGTTGCGCCTTCAACTGGCCGAGCGTCTCGGAGATTTGGGCGAACTTTTTGAAGGTGGTTCGAATAGATATGAAGGCAGGTAGAAGTCATAGCTACAGGGAAGTCAGGCAGGTAATATCAAGGGTGGAATTTCGGATTGCTTTCGGTGATTTTGCAGTAATTTTAAAGAGTTTCTGCGGTGTCTGAACATCGGCGCTGCACCATGGGAGGGTATCCTCCTTAGGACACAGGCAAGCCAACAGTTTAAAAGTCCCACCCCGGTGATAAGAACCCATTGGGTTCTCTCGTAAGAGTAGCCGGGGTGGTCATTTTTTCAGGGGATCATGTTCAGTCGGTGAAATCTGTTTCGAACGCATCCCACTCTCGACGCACGGCAGAACCCAAACGGCGAAAAGCGCCGGCGACTCAAGTGACAACTGCCAGGCCTGAACGCAGTGCTGCGGAAGCGACGGCATTCAGACTGCTCCCCCTCTCCTCGGCTTTCAGAGCAAGGGCCTCGTGGAGACCGGGATCAACACGCAGAACAAATTTGCCGCTGTATTTTTTTTGTTCCGGATTAGGAAGTTTTCGCCCATCCGCCAGCATGAGTTCCACGATCTCCTCGGCCACTTGGCAGATTTCGGAAAACACCGCAGCCCTGTCATAGCCATGCACCCCACCATAGGAAAGCGCCGGAACCCGTCCAATATAGCAGCCATCCTCGTCACTCCACTCGACAATCTTCGCGTAGCGATCCGCAATCCGGGATTTGCTTACCTTCTTCGGTGTCGGCATGACTTTTGATAAAGCAAAATTGGATTGGTTCAAATGCTTCAGCGTGGCTGAGCCATAGATCACTCCCCTTTGACGCTTGCGACCGTTGCAAACACCCTGTGCTTGCGCGGCATTCCGCTGGATTGCATCATGGACCGATTGTGAATCAACCACTCCTCATCGCTGGCCGTTCGTTTTCATCTCGACTCCTTCTTGGCACTGGCAAGTTTTCCTCGAATGAAACCATGGGCGATGCGCTGGAGGCGAGCGGGTGCGAGATCGTGACGGTTGCGCTGCGGCGGGCGGATCTGAGTGGAAAGAAGGATCCTTTTGCGAACATTTTGGATTTTATCGATCCGAAAAAATACCTACTCCTTCCGAATACCAGCGGAGCGATGAATGCGGACGAGGCGGTGCGGTTGGCGCGGCTTGCCGCTGCGGCGGGCTTGCCCCAGTGGGTGAAACTCGAGATCCACCCCGACCCGCATTATTTGCTACCGGACCCCATCGAGACGCTGGCGGCTGCGGAGATTTTGGTTAAGGAGGGATTCACTGTTTTGCCTTACATCAATGCCGACCCCGTTCTGGCGCGCAGGCTTCAGGATGTTGGGACGGCCACCGTGATGCCACTTGGTTCGCCCATCGGCAGCAACCGGGGACTCGATACCCGCTCGCAGATCGAAATCATCATCAAGCAAGCCACTGTTCCCGTGGTGGTCGATGCAGGGATCGGAGCGCCCAGCCATGCAGCCGAGGCTTTGGAAATGGGCGCGGATGCGGTGCTCGTGAATACGGCCATTGCCGCCGCCGAGGATCCCGTGCGCATGGCCAGGGCCTTCAGAGTGACTGTCGAAGCCGCCCGCGAAGCCCATGAGGCAGGTCTCCCGATGCGGCTCGATCACGCCGCCGCCACGAGCCCCCTCGCGGCGTTTTTGAAATCGGCCTGAGCCCCGCATATCCTCGCCGCGGTAGACTGTGGCTCACATTTTTTGAGATCAGCGGGCCAGGTTGTCTCCGTATTTAAAAGAAAAGGGGCTCCCGGTTGCGGGAGCCCCTGTCTTTTGATTTGTAATGCTGCTTAGGCTTGAGGAGCGGCGGCGGCTTCGTCGCGGTCTTTCATGGCCGCCTTGCGGCTGAGTTTGACGCGGCCTTTGTCATCGACGCCGATGCATTTGACCCAGATGGAGTCGCCCATTTTCACGACGTCTTCGACTTTGTTCACACGGAAGTCGGCGAGTTCGGAGATGTGGCAGAGACAGTCTTTGCCGGGCAGGACTTCGACGAAGGCGCCGAATTCCTTAATGGATACGACTGTGCCTTGGTAGAGTTCGCCGATGGAGATTTCCTTGGTCATTCCGAGGATGATTTCCTTGGCGCGTTTCAGGCTGTCGCCGTTGTTGGAGTAGATGTGCACGGCTCCATCGTCCTCGATATTAATCTCGGCACCGGTCTCGGCAACGATGCCTTTGATCGTTTTGCCGCCTGGGCCGATGATGAGGCCGATCTTGTCGGGGTTGATGCGAATGGTCTCGATGCGTGGCGCGTATTGGCTCAACTCGGCGCGAGGTGCGGCAAGGATGCCGTTCATCACATCAAGGATTTTCGTGCGCGAGGTCTTTGCCTCGGCGACGGCCTCGAACATGATCTCATGGGAAATGCCGGGGAGCTTGAGGTCAAGCTGGAAGCCGGTGACGCCTTCGGATGTTCCGCAGAGTTTGAAATCCATATCACCGAAATGGTCCTCGCTACCGATGATGTCGGTGAGCGTGGTGTAGCGCTTCAGGGTTTCGCCTTCGTATTCGGTCACGAGACCAACGGAAATGCCAGCGACAGGGGCCTTGAGCGGCACACCTGCGTCCATGAGGGCGAGAACGCCTGCGCACACGCTGGCCATGGAGGTGGAACCGTTGGATTCCATGACCTCGCTGACGACGCGGAGTGCGTATGGGAAGTCTTTTTCGCTTGGAATGACTGCCTCGATCGAACGCTCGGCGAGAGCACCATGACCGATTTCGCGGCGGTTTTGACCACCGAAACGGCCGGTCTCACCCACGCTGAAGGGCGGGAAGTTGTAGTGAAGCATGAAGCGCTTCGTGTCAGGTCCACCGCCGTAGCAGTCGATCATCTGAGCCTCCTCCGCCGGAGCGAGGGTGGCGATGCCGAGGGCCTGGGTTTCGCCACGGGCGAAGAGGGCCGAACCGTGTGTGCGGGGAAGAAGACCAGCCTCACCGGAGAGCGGGCGGAGGTCATGGAATCCACGGCCATCGCAGCGCTTCTGGCGATCCAGAATGCTGACGCGGAAGGCTTTTTTCTGCAGGTAATCGAAGGCCTGGGAAATTTCGAATTTCGAGGCGGTCGGGAATTTTTCGAGCACGGCTTTTTCGACTTCCTCGCGGAGAGTGCCGATAGCCTTGCTGCGGGCCACTTTGCCGGATGTGTAGATGGCAGCTTCGATGCGGTCGCCTGCGACTTGGTAGGCGACTTCGGAGATCGAGTCGGCAACCGAGAAGAGTGGCACGCTGCGTTTGGCTTTGCCGACTGCTGCGGCGAGGTCGCGCTGGGCTTGAACGATGACGCGCACGGCGTCGCGGGCGAAGTCGAGGGCTTTGTTGAACTCCGCTTCGGGAAGCTCGGTGGCGGCACCTTCGATCATGATGACCTTCTCACCGTCGCCGACATAGACGAGGTCGAGGTCGCTGTGCTCGCGGTCGGAGTGAGTCGGATTAATGACGAACTCGCCATTGATGCGGCCGACGCGAACGGCTCCAACAGGACCTGCGAACGGAATGTCCGAAACGCAAAGCGCGGCGGAGGCGCCGTTGATCGAGAGCATATCCGGGTCATTTTGACCATCCGCACTCAAGAGGAGCGTGATAATCTGAGTGTCGTAAAGGTAGCCCTTAGGGAAGAGCGGACGCAGAGGACGGTCTGTCATGCGGGCGGTGAGGATTTCTTTCTCGGTGGGACGGCCTTCGCGCTTGAAGTATCCGCCGGGGAACTTGCCGACTGCAGCGGCCTTTTCCTTGTATTCGACGGTGAGCGGGAAGAAGTCTTGGCCTTCCTTGATGGTGGTGGCCGAAACGGCTGTGACGATCACGATTGTGTCGCCGCAGCGGACGGTTACGGCGCCGTCGGCGAGTTTCGCGAGTTTGCCGGATTCAAAAATGATGGGTGAGGAGCCCGCTTGGGCTGTGGTGGTATGGGACATATTATATATAATTGCGTAAGTGCCCGCCAGAAATTGGCGGGCGGATTTTAGGAAAAAGCCCCGCTGATAAACGGGGCTTTGAGTGAGGAAGTCGCGTTACTTGCGAAGGTCCAATTTTTCGAGGACCGTCGCGTAGCGGCTTGAAGCCGTGCGCTTGAGGTAATCCAGCAAACTGCGCCGTGTGGCGACGAGCTTGAGCAAGCCACGGCGGGAGGCATGATCCTTCGCGTTGACTTTCAAGTGCTCGGTGAGTGAGCTGATTCGTTTAGTGAGGAGCGCGATCTGAACGTCCGCGCTGCCGGTGTCTTTTTCGTGAAGGCGGAGAGAATCCGCCCCGTTAACTACTGCTGCTTTTGCCATTTGTTATTTCGTTTTGTTAATGAAGGCGCAAAACGTCTCACTCGAAGGGCGCGAGGGCAAGGAGAAAGTCATCGTGAAATTAAATTGGGCTACACGGACGACCTCGGTATAACACACCGCCATGAAAGTCCGCCTCACCAAAGATTTCATTCTCGAAGCCGCACAAAGCCTCACCAAAGTGCCCGCAGGCCACAAGTGCGCCAGGCTGCATGGCCATACCTTTACGATTGAAATATCCGTGGAGGGCGAAGTGGACCCCGACACCGGCTGGCTCTACGACCACGCGCTTATCAGCGCGGCGATGAAGCCGATTATCGCGGAACTCGACCATTCGTATTTGAACGATGTGCCCGGACTGGAAAATCCCACGATTGAAATGATGGCCGGCTGGCTTTGGAGCAGACTCTCCCCGCAACTCCCCGGCCTTGCCGAGATCGTCATTCACGAGACTCCTTTCGCCCGCTGCAGCTATCGCGGCGAGTAGGCGCCTCACCGCCTCAGGCAGTGCCCGCGCGGCGCGGAGGCGCGAGCAGGGTCTTAGTTCCGATAAAAGCCGTGCAAGCGCCCAGGAGGATCAGGACAGCACATGCGGAAACGAGCGCCCAGTTCGACTCGCGGAAATTTTTAGCCAAGGCGAGTCCCGTTGAAGCAAAGGTGGTGGCAAACATGAGAATGGCTGGGATGAGCACGAAAAGCGAGCTGCGGCCGTGATCGCGGAGCCACACTGCCGCGACCA
>JAPLTI010000193.1 GCA_026398285.1 Verrucomicrobiota bacterium | reverse complement strand
TTCCCGCCATACTTCGTCGCAGGAGCTATCTTCGGTGGATTTGCGATGGTTCTCACCATCATGATCCCGGCTTGCGCGATCTACAAACCACTCCACGACCTCGTGACCGTGAACCACGTGGACAAGATGTGCAAAATCATCCTGCTCACAGGTTCGATCGTCGGTTACGCCTACCTCATGGAGCTTTTCATCGCTTGGTATGGAGCAAACCCCTACGAGCGCGCCGCTTTCTGGTATCGTGCCTTCGGTCCCTACTGGTGGGCTTACTGGGCCATGATGTTCTGCAACGTCATTTCACCGCAGTTCTTCTGGTTCAAATACTTCCGCACTCACCTCGTCTGGGTCTGGATTATCGTTCAATTCCCGAACGCCGGCATGTGGTTCGAGCGCTTCGTGATCATCGCCACCACCCTGGCCCGCGATTTCACCCCGTCCGCGTGGGGAATGTTCCATCCAACCTGGGTCGATATCTGCACTTTCGTCGGAACCTTTGGTCTCTTCGGAACCTTGTTCCTGCTCTTCATCCGCTTCCTTCCAATGATCTGTATGTTCGAAGTTAAAGCAGTTCTGCCAGAAGCAGATCCGCACCACGGGGAGGCTCATCACTAATGAACGCTGTTGGCAACACATCCGCTCCAGTCTACGGCATCGCGGCCGAATTCCAATGCGCCCGCGACCTCTACCATGCTGCTCAGAAAATTCGCGACGCCGGATTTCAAAAATGGGATGTCTTTTCCCCATTTCCCATCCACGGCATGGACGAGGCCATGGGAATGAAACGATCGATCCTCGGCAAACTCGTCTTCCTCGGCGGTCTGACCGGCTTCCTCACGGCTGTGACTATGGAGTTCGGCACCTCGTCATTCCTCTACCCACTCATCGTCGCAGGAAAACCAACTAACCTCTTCACAGTTCCAGCATTCTTCCCGGTCATGTTCGAGTTGACCATCCTGCTCTCGGCCTTCACCGCTGTGTTCGGAATGCTCATCCTCAACGGGCTCCCGCGCTTGAACCACCAACTTTTCAACTGGGAGCGCTTCAAACTCGTCACCGAAGACAAATTCTTTGTCGCCATCGAAGCCAATGACCCGAAATTCTCATCCCGCTCGGTCAGCGACTTCCTGGAGTCCCTCGGCGGAACCAACATCACCACAATCCACGGCGACTAGACGATCATGCTGAAATACTTCTTCTACACATTCGTTTTGTTGGTTGTGCTCGTAGTGAGTGTGGCCGGTTTCCGTGGTCAAAAATCCACCAAGCCGCCCTTCGAGCTCTTTCCGGATATGGACCGCCAGCCGAAGGTCAAAGCACAGGTGCCTAGCAATTTCTACGCTGATGGTCGTGGCAATCGCGAGCCAATCACCGGCACCGTTCCACTCGGCTACGCGATGCCTCAGCACAAGCCAGTGGATGGCTCCACCGGCGCGTCCGAAAGTCCCTACAAACAAGTCAACTTCTCATCCGGGATTTCCTATTTAGATACCGGCCGCTTCGGCAACCAGTGGGGCACTGGCATGCCAATGGAAGTGACTCCCGAGTTCATAGCTCGCGGCCAGGAGCGCTACGCGATCTCCTGTAAGGTCTGCCACGGAGCCACCGGCGCAGGAAATGGCATCGCTGGAAAATACGGCCTCGTCGCTATCGCCAATCTGCACCAGCAACGCATTCGTGACATGGCGGATGGAGAGATTTTCAATACGATCACCCATGGGAAGAACACCATGATGGGTTACGGCGACCGCATTCAAGTGCAGGACCGCTGGGCCATCATCGCCTACATCCGCGCACTCCAAAAATCCCAAGGCGGTGCGACGATCAATGATGTTCCAGCCACCGAACGGGCAAAATTAGAATCGCAGACAAAATGAGCGGACACGAACCATCACAACCCGGCAGCCACACCTTCGACTACAAGCATGTCGGCGGTCGTTTTCTCGGTCTCGTAGCCCTCGCGCTCGTCGCCTTCGGCGCAGTCGCCTTCGGCGCCTTCACCGACACCAAGCAGTTTGCCTTCTCTTACCTCTTCGCCTTCACATTCTTCCTCACCATCTGCATGGGCGGTCTTTTCTGGACGCTCGTTCACCATGCGGTGGATGCCGAATGGAGCGTTGTGGTTCGTCGCCAGATGGAAAACATTGGCAGCCTATTGGTTGTCATGGGAATTCTTTTCATCCCATTGATCTTCGTGGCCCCGAAACTTTGGTATTGGATGACAAAACTCCCCGGCCAAGACATCCTTCTCGATGAGAAATGGCCGTATCTCACCAAAGAATTCTTCTGGATTCGTGCGGCTTTTTACTTCGTATTCTTCACCGTAGCCAGCCTCTGGCTTCGCAGAAATTCCATCAAACAAGACACTTCTGGAGCTGCAAAATACACGCTCCTGAACCGCAAGATCACCTTCGGCAGTTTGCCCCTCTTCGCGGTGTGCCTCACCTTCGCCGCCATCGACTGGCTCATGGGCCTCGACTACCACTGGTTCTCAACCATGTGGGGCGTCTACATCTTCGCCGGCACCGCCCTGAGCAGCCTCTGTGTGTTGGTTCTGATCATTACAGCCCTGCGCAATGCGGGTTACTTCAAAAATGTCATCACTATCGAGCATTACCACATCATGGGTAAGCTCATGCTGGCATTCACGATCTTCTGGGCCTACATCGGCTTCAGCCAATACATGCTCATCTGGTATGCGAACATTCCAGAGGAAACCATCTACTTCCTGCGCCGCAATACCGAGACCTGGCAAATCCTGAGCACGGCCCTCGTGGTGGGACACTTCTTCGTTCCCTTCCTGCTCCTGCTTTCCAATATGGGCAAAAAGAGCCCCGCATTCCTCTGCGGTATGGCCCTGTGGATTCTCGCCATGCACATGCTGGACATCTATGTGGTCGTCCTCCCCGCGCTTCACAAAGCGGGCGTCCAACTAAGCTGGCTCGACTTCGCCTGCCTCGTTGCCATTGGTTGCACCCTCGCGGCGACATTCCTTAAACGCCTCGGCGACGCACCGCTCTGGCCGCTGCGTGACCCACGCCTCAAAAATTCCATCGCTCTAAAAAACTGATGCAATCCGCCACCACTCATCACGAAAATTCCGCCGGACAGAAAAAACCTGTCTTCTGGATTTTTGTTGCTGCCTTGATCGGCCTCGGCCTTTTCTTCGGCATGAATTCCCTTTTCCTCGGAAAATCTAATTCCACACTTGATCCCGAAGACCCGGCCCGCGACGCGGAGCGTGTGAAAAACCTCGCAGACCTCAAAGCGGAGAACGAGATCAAGCTCAATACTTACGCCTGGATCGATCAACCCAAGGGATCTATCCAGATTCCGATTGCCGAGGCCATGACACTTGTTATTGCTGACTTGAATGCCAAAAAACCAGCGGCAGCCTACCCGGTTCTGGATTCTACTGGCAAACCACTTCCAGCCTCTACGCCAGCATCAAGCCCCGCAGCGGACGCAGCCGATAACCTTCCCAGCGAGCCGACTGCCGCCAGCCAGACCTCATCGAATGTCTTGGCCGCTCCCGTCGAATCCGGCTCCGCCAAACCGGCCAAAACCAAAAAACAAGCCAATCAATGAGTAACGACCAGTCCAGCCAGCCGGACACTCTTAACAGCGCCGAACGCGCGACCATCGACTCCTCAGTCGCCGCTCCGGTCATTCTATTCTTCGGCACAGCCATCTTCTGGTTGCTCTTTGGCTCCGTCTTTGAACTGATCAGCGCCATCAAACTCGTATGGCCCTGCTTCCTCGATGGATGCGCTCTCCTCACTTACGGCCGCACCAGCGTTGTCTCCGTAAATGCGCTGGCCTTCGGCTGGGCCACACCCGCTGCGATCGGCATTGGTCTCTGGCTCACCGCGCGTCTCTGCCGTGTGGAGCTCGCTCGCTACAAGAGCCTTCTGGCCGCAGGAATTATTTGGAACATCGGCACATTTGTCGGAGTGGCAGGCATATTTGTTGGTGACAACACCTCGATCTCGCATCTCAATTTCCCAGGCTACGCGACCCACATCCTCTTGTTGGCCTTTATTTTGATCGCAGTCTGGGCCATTGTTACTTTCAACCACCGCAAGTCCGGACCGCTCTATGTCTCCCAGTGGTTCTTGGTGGCCGGGTTCTTCTCGTTCCCCTGGCTTTACGCCACAGCCAGCCAACTTCTCGTCTGGAATCCCATCCAAGCCAGCGCCCAACCCGCCATCGCCGCTTGGTTCGCCGGTGGCTTCTTCAACCTCTGGCTCGCCCCTATGGGATTGGCGGCTGCATTTTATCTCATCCCGAAAGCCGTTGGTCGCCAGATCAATAGCAATCACCTGAGCCTTGTCGCATTCTGGTCACTCCTTCTCTTCGGTGCTTGGTCGGGAACCAGTCGCCTCATTGGTGGTCCTCTTCCCGCTTGGATGGTTAGCGTGGGAGTTGCAGCCAGCGTCATGATGATTATTCCAGCACTTGCCGTCGCCCTGAATCTCCACTTCACGCTGGATGGCCACTACGCGGCAATGAGTTGGAGTCCCGCGCTTCGATTCACGATAACAGGTGTTTCGATGCTCGTTTTCACTTGGGTGTTTACCGCCATCAACTCCTTGCCTGCCGTAAGCTCTGTGACAAATTTTTCGGACATCACGCGCGCCCTGAACTTGCTCGGTTACTACGGCTTCTTCAGCATGACGGCATTTGGCGCGATCTATTACATTGTGCCTCGCCTCACCGGCAAGGAATGGCCTTCATCGTGCCTCATATCTTGGCACTTCTGGCTTGCCACGACTGGCGTCCTCCTCGCCGTCTCCGTCCTCATTCTCGGTGGCCTCATCCAAGGCTTCGCTCTCCACGATATCGGAGTCACCTTCCGCAGTTCCATGGATTTCATTTTCCCGTTTAGATTTGTTGCAGCGCTGGCCGCCTTGCTGATTGTCTGCGCCAACCTCGCTTTCGCCCTCGTATTCGCCGGCCTCCACTGGTCGCTCCGTCGCCCCGGCACAGCACCCGCACTCATCGCTGTGCGCGAAGAAAATTCTCAAGAGCCCGTCGCGGTATGAACAAACTCACACTTCTCTTCACAGGCATTTTTCTCACATTCGGCTCAGCATGGGTCGGTCTTGTCGCCTATCCCGTCGCCAACCTCGGCCAAATGCAGCCTCTTCCAAATGAAGAGACTGGCGGAGTCAACCCGCCGACAGTCTCCGGCCTGGCCATTGCCGGACAAAAAGTCTACGCCGCGAACGGTTGCATGGAGTGCCACACCCAACAAGTGCGCCCGGATCCCTTCAGCACCGACATCGCCAAGCAACTTGGCAAACGCCAGACTGTTCCGCGTGATGAGATCCGTGAGCACACCCCGTTCCTCGGCGAATATCGGATCGGTCAGGATCTCTCAAACTACGGCGCACGGCAGACTGATGCCGCCGCGATTCACCGCCACCTCTATTCACCCACGAGCGTAACCCCATGGTCGAACATGCCATCCTACAGCTACCTCTACGAATATCGCAAAATCGTGAGTCAGCCCTCCGCTCATGCCATCCAAGGTCTCACCGGCTCCCGCGCCCCGAAGCCCGGCTACGAAGTTGTTCCGACCCAGCAGGCCGAAGCCCTTGTCGCCTACCTGCTTTCCCTGAACCAAAATTACCCGCTGCCGGAATCCCCGGAGCCTACCGCCAAGTAAAACCGTGACTTCTCATACGCCATCGAACGAGCCACCCAACGGCGAAAGCCCGGCACCAAACGCTCCCGTCCTCCGCGAGGGACCTGAGCCATCGGAAAAACGCGCTCCGGTGCCCTTTTGGCTGATCATCCTTTCAGCCGTCATCATTTTCTGGGCCGGCATCCACTTGGCTCTTAACAGCGGCGGGTTCCAAGCCAATGTTTACAATCCCTCACTCGTCTCTTGGAGCGGCGGTGGAAGTGGGGGTCCAGCCGTCGCCCCCGATCCCAAAGTTATCGGGAAACGCCTCTTCAGCCAAAACTGTGCCGTCTGCCACCAAGGCTCCGGCATGGGCGTCGCCGGACAATTCCCGCCCCTCGTAGCCAGTGAATGGGTCGTTGGTGGAGCTTGGGTGGGTGATAACCACCTCGTCAAAATCCTTCTCGCTGGCATGCAAGGGCCTGTGCAAGTCAAGGGTAACACCTACAACAACGCCATGCCACCATGGTCGCAGCTTAAAGACGACCAGATTGCAGCGATCCTCACCTACATCCGCTCCGAGTGGGGCAATGCAGCTGTGCCGATCACCGCCGACTATGTCAAGACAGTCCGCGCCGCCAGTGGCGACCGCAAAGATCCTTGGACACAAAAAGAACTTAAAGCTATTCCCGCAGAGACAATTCCCGCAGGAGGTGCCGCCCCTGCTGCACCCGCCGCACCGGCCCCTGCCGCACCGCCCGCCGCCTGATTTGACCCGACTATGAACTTCCTGCTGCGAATCCTTTCCATCACCGCACTCCTGCTCGTCGGCGGAAACCTCTCCGCCCACGCCGAGCAACGCACCTCCAATCTTTTCTGGGCACCGCCAAATATCACCGTGGGCGGCGAAAAAATCGACTACCTCCTTAATTTCATCTTCTTTCTCACGCTGGCGGTATTTATTCTGACCCAGTCGGTCTACATCATCTACCTCGTCCGCTACCGCCGCCGCCCAGGTCACAAGGCCCACTACAGCCACGGCAACAACACTCTCGAATTCTGGTGGACTATCATCCCCACAGCCGTCTTCCTCCTCCTTGCCGTCTGGTCTAACCGCATCTGGTATGAACTCACCGAGTCGCCTATCGCTCCGGATGCCATTACCGTAGACATCGTGAGTTACCAGTTCGGCTGGGATTTGCGCTATGCCGGAGCTGATGGCCAACTCGGAGAAGGCGATGTGAAGCGCTTCAGCATCGAGAACAAATTCGGCGTCGATCCCGCAGACCCAGCAGGAAAGGACGACTTCACCTCTACCGAACTCGTCATCCCCGTCGGCAAACCCATCCATGTCCTCCTTCGCTCCCGCGATGTGATCCACTCCTTCTACGTCCCATCCTTCCGCCTCTACCAAGACGCCGTCCCCGGCCGCACCATCAAGTGGATGCAATTCACCACCACCCGCCCAGCGGAACTCGAACTCGCCTGCAGCCAACTCTGCGGCACCGGCCACTACAACATGAAGGCCAAAATCCGAGTCGTCCCCGTCGAGGAATACGAAAAATGGTATGCCGGCAAAGCCGCCGCAGCCAAAGAAGCCGCCGCCGCCCTCTAAATCTGGGCTTCTAAATCTGGGAGGGCCGTCCTCCGGCATGGCCCAAGATTGTAGCGCAAGGCAACCTCCCTGCCCCGTCCCCATCACACGGCCCTTATCCGGAACGCCGACGTCGCCGTCGGCCTCAGCGCCCGCAACAAGACGTAAGTGGCAATTTTATCCTCGACGTAACGGGATTTACGCTTCCAAGTGCTTTATTATGAGTTCCTTGAGGCTATCGAGACCAGTCTCTATGTAAGGTTGGCTCTTGTGTGTTCGAGTTATCCAGCTCGTGCGATCGGCGGCAATGACCCATAGTGCGGCATTCGGATAAATGTTTGTAAAAGGCTTAAAATCACCGGGGTCACAAGCGGCAGCGCGCCATTTGCATTGGATGGCAACAGGTTGGCCCTTTCGGGGCGCCCACACAAAATCGACTTCGTGCTTCTGTTTGTCGCGCCAATAATGAATTTCCTCGGGAAGCATATGAAAATGGAGGGAATCCAGAACAAGATGCTCCCACAGGGTGCCCATATCGTCTGGGCGAAGACTGTCCACGCCACGCACATGGCAGACGAAGCCTGTGTCAAACGCATAGACTTTCGGCATGGCCAAAATCTCGCGCGTCGGGTTTTTAGCGAAGGGCCGGATCACGCGAATGACCCCCGTCGCATTGAGGATATCAAGGTAGTTGGCTAAAGTTTGGCGACTCACTTGGCATGGTGTCGCGAGATGACTCAATTCACATAGGCCGCCACTTTGGAGCCAGAGTAGCTCGAGAAATTTTAAAAAAGCGTGTCGCTTGCCAACAGCGAAAAGCTCGAGGATGTCGCGGGCCCAATACGCTTCCATCCACTCGCTGAAGTCGGCCTCGCTCGGGCTGGCTGCAAGCAATTGCTCCGGCAAGCCTCCATGGAGCAGTCGCTTTTCAAGATTGGCATCGAAAAGCGGGATTTCCGTGGCCAGAACGGGCTGCAGGTGCAGAGATCGTTTCCGCCCAGTCAGCGTATCGCGAAATCTTGCGCTGGCGGATAGCGTGGAAGAGCCTGTCGCCAAGACCTGGGTGCCCGGAAAATGATCGGCTGCTAATTTCAGCAGATTGCTCGGATCCTCGATCCGGTGAATCTCGTCAAGCACGATCCGTCGACCCGCATGGCGTCGCAAAAAGTTCTCGCAATCTTCCACATCCCGCCGCTGCGAGGGCAATTCACAATCGATATAAATCGCCTCCGGCAGCGACTTCGCCAGAGTTGTCTTTCCCACCCGCCTCGGCGCCGTGAGCCAAATGATCGGACGCTCCCGCCAGCACTGTTCAATGCAATTTATCCAAATCGGTCGAGATACCATCAATGTCCATTAGCGTATAGTAATTCCAAAAGCAAATATATTTTACTTTTAGTAATTTTTCTTCCCATCGACCTTTGGAGGGCCATCCTCCGGCATGGCCCAAGAATGTAGCGCAAGGCAATCGCGTTGCCGCGTCCATATCACACTGCCCGCCCACCCCGGAACGCCGACGTCCCCGTCGGCCTCAGCGCCCGAAACAAAAAAAGGGCCACGCAACACGCGATAGCCCTTGAGCACGGCCTCCGTGCCGCCTTCGTCAACAAACCACCCGCAAACTCAATAATCCTCCTCCGTCTTCTTCCGGCTCGGATCAGCAGGCGGCGGCGGCGGACGAAGTCCAGACGGGGCATGTGCGGGTCGCGCAGAAGCACGCAGCGATCGAAGCGACATTACAACCCAAGCACGGATGCTTGAAAAATCCGCCAAAATCTTCGCAATCCCAACCATACCGCCTATGGCCACGGCGAAGACAAGCAAACCGGCAATAATATGGAACCACGATGGGTCGGTGAGAGGATTTTTCCCAATAGCAAAATCCGGCCCAAACACAATCGTGCCGATCGTAAGCATAAGAATTCGCGCAAGATTTCCGGCAATCGCCAACGGCGCTGAGCAGAGAAAAAGAATCCACTTCAGCCACCAATTTTTCAACGCCATATGGCCATAAAGCGCGCTCGCCATCATCAGTGCAAAAAGCGACCGAATGCCAGAACACGGATCCGCCACATCCACCGCAAACTTTTTCCCCGCCGGAATCCCCAACAACGGCTCCGGAGCCGAAAGAATACCCGTCCCGCTACGAACAACATCGATACCAATGAAATCCAACGAAAAAACCGCCGCATGCGACATCAGCATGCGCAGTGGGAAAGCGATGTAGTTGTCCAAAAATGGCAACGGCCAGGCAA
>JAPLTI010000060.1 GCA_026398285.1 Verrucomicrobiota bacterium | reverse complement strand
AAGCTCCGTGCGCTGGTCTGTGCCATCGTGGGCGGGTTTTTGATCATCATATCGCTGGTCATTATTCTCACGCAATTTACCGAGTTGTCCGCGAAAAATGAGAATCTCTCGCTGGCCTCGTTTCTGGTCATCCTTTCCTTCAGCGGAGTGGCATTCCAGTGGTCAGGGGTAACTTCCGACTTTGCATCGCCCAAGGTCTTGAAAAAAATCTATCAGACCGGCGTTGATCTCTTTCTCGACAGCCTACTGGCGCTCATCGCCGCATTCTTCGCTTGGCTGCAATCGACCCCCGGATTGCTCGCACCCTGGCTAGCCTCGACATGTATTGTGATCCACTGGTTTTTTCTCTCGCTGGCCGTCGTTTTTTTCCTGGTATCCACTCTCTGCCTGCTTCAGGCGATCAAGGAAGTGGAGTGGGATACGAAGTAGCGCGGGGCAGCACTTAGGGTTATTGATTCATCTTTTCCAAGTTGACCTCCATGGTTTCAATTTGGAATTTCCGTGTGATACCATTGGATACTAGGTTTTAAATTTTGGCGCACCCTTTTCACTTGTGGCAGCGTCTCTATGAACGCCGGATAGTCGACTATCAGCGCTCGCAGAGCGCAAGCGGATATACAAGCTCGGCACTCGCTCGCGAGGATTCGCCAACACAGCCAAACACGCGAACTACTTGATCATCCCGCCTTGAAACCCGCGCGGCAGCGCGCCCCCTGCCAATGGGTCATCGTCTAGCATGACCCAAATATCAAACACGGAAGGCGTAGCGCCACTCCCAGACAACTTCCCGTGTGAAAACCGTCCGAATAACGAAATGCCAGCTCAACGCTGCTTGGCGACTGAAATATGTGACAAGCCAACCGAAGCCTGGGAAGTGCGAAGGAATCACATCGTAGATGGCCCGAAGGGCGGAGCGAGCAGGGGGCGAGCAAGGCAAAGGTTGTCCCTCCCAGAGGCGTGTGCCTCCGATGAAGCTATTTTAGAATGCTCTTTTGCATATTGCAGTATACAAAATAAAATGCTATTTTGTATACTATGTATCTCAAAAGAATAGCCGAACGGCGCTTGAAGGAAATCCTCTCAGGGGACAAGGTCGCCCTAATTCTCGGGGCGAGACAGGTCGGCAAGACGACATTGGTCGAGCACAGTTTGGTGGAGCATCCAGCAGAGTTTCTGAACTTCGATATCGAGGTGGACAAGGCCCGGTTTCTGGCGGCGGCGGCATTGACCCCTAGCGAGGGAATGCGTTACCTCAGCAACCCGGCAGTTCTCGTGATCGATGAAGCCCAGCGACTGCCCGAGGCGGCCCGCATCATCAAAGGCTGGCATGATGCACGGGTTCCCGCCAAGTTTCTGCTGTTGGGTTCCTCCTCGCTGGATTTGATCGACCAGGCAGCGGAGAGCCTGACCGGCCGCAACCGCAAACTTATGCTGCCACCGCTCGTCTTTTCCGAGACATTGGGCACGCAAGCTTGGGCCAATGCGGAACCTGCCCGACTGCGCGAACACTTTGCCCCGCAACTCAGAGCTTTTCTCATGCAGCGGTTGGCATTCGGGAGCTACCCAGAGATTGTCACAAGCGGACACCCCGACGCATTGTTGCGGGAACTGAGTTCGGATTACCTCTGGAAAGATGTGCTACAAGCGGGTCTGGTCAAAACGCCGGATCTCATCAAGCGCCTCCTACTCTTGCTCGCACACCAGACCGGATCCGAGGTTTCGGTGAATGAACTGGCCACCCAACTCGGCATGGCACGGCCGACAGTGGAGCGTTACTTGGATCTTCTGGAACAGACCTTCGTGATTTTCCGACTGCGCTCGTTCAGCACGAATCCACGCAAGGAAATTGCCAAGAGCCAAAAAATCTTTTTTTGGGACACCGGCGTGCGCAACGCCCTGCTGAACATGTTTTCCACGGACCCGCTCCGGCCGGACATCGGTGCCTTGTGGGAGAACTGGGCTATTGCCGAGGTGGCAAAGCACAATCTCCTGCTGGGCTCGCCGGCGGAACTCTTCTTTTGGCGCTCCCGGTCCCAGTCGGAGGTGGACTTGGTCATCAAGCAAGGCGAAAGCTTGCGGGCTTTTGAGGTCAAATGGTCATCCCTGCGCCGGATTCACAACCGGGCATTCGAAGATGCTTACGGAGTGAAGGTCGAGCGGATCCACTCCGCAGATCCCTTCGCCACGAAGTTCATTGAAGAACCCGCCTCCTAACTAACAAGTCATATCATGCTATAGGAAAGAATAAAAACCACAATCGAGCGCCGTGGCAGGTGCGAGATGGATCAACCGCGGGTTGACCCGAAGGGTGAGGGAGCGGGATCGACTGAATCAGATTACCCGGATGAACACGGATATGAAAAATGGGCTGCAAGATTTTTGCTTTTTTCTGCCAATCCCAGCTTGATGGGATCATCCGTGCCCATCTACGAAATCCGTGGTTAGTTCTTCTTCAACCGCGCCCTGCACGTGTTTTTTGAATACTTCCCCTTTTTTGTCGAATTGGGAATCCGCGTGGCAGCGCGCCCCGTGCCAATATGGGAGGGCCTTCCTTTGCCTTGCTCGCCCCCTGCTCGCTGCGCCCTTCAGGCCATCTGCGATGTGCTTCCTTCGCACTTCCCAGTGCTTCGGTTGGCATGGCCCATTTTCCAGTCGCCGAGCGGCGCTGGGGGCGGGAGTCGCTGAAAATTTTGTTTATACAGGATGGCAGGATTGGCAGGAGGATTATTTAGACAGAATTAACAAAATTCAGAGAATGGGTTATACAAAATAAAAGTCGCCCCGAAAGAATCCCACAACTTATCGGCAAGTCCTTCAGCAAGTTTTTCAATTTTGTATATTTTGTTAATTCTGTCCAAGATCTGCTTTGGGGTGACACACTGCGGACGCTCCGTTTTTTTTCATGAAACGCCTCGCAAAATTTCTCAAGCGCGTCCTTCCCGCCCTTCTGCTCATCGCACTCGGCTACTGGGTCGCCGAGTGGATGGCCACCCCGCCGCGCTTCGACCTGAGCCAAATCGAATTTCCACGCGCCTTGCGTGAGGAGCAAAACATGCCGGTGGTCGAAGTTTTCTTCGTCACCAACCGCGCCGCCCTGCCCGGCGGCTTGGAGTTTTCGGGCGAGCACTCGGACGCACTCACCTACGGAATTGCCGAGGTGCGGATTCCCGAGAACTTCCGGTTGACGGATGTCCAGCGCCCGGAGATTTTGCGGCAAAATTCCGACTCCCTCCATGCCTGCATCTTGGCAGTGCGCCCGCTCTCGGCGGAGGATTTTCACAAAATTCTCCATGAACGGCTCGAGGCGACCCACTCCGTCCACGCCACACTTTTCGTTCATGGCATCCAGAACAGCTTCGACTCGGCCGTGCGTCAGGCGGGAACGCTGGCCTTCGCTTTGAACCTCCAACAACCATTGGTGCTTTTCTCCTGGGCCACCGACCCGGGGCTTTCCGCCGCCGCCTACGCCCGTTGTCGAGAACAAGTCCCAGCAGCTGCAACGGCGCTCACCGATTTCCTGCGCCATAAAGGGCCAAACCATTTCGACATCCTCGCCCACAGCCTCGGTTGCAAGGTCGTCTGTTCGGCTCTCGCTCAATCCGACACACACGCCTCGCCCAACCTGCCCTCCGATGCGCTGGCAAATGTGATCCTCGTCGCGCCAGATGTAGGCGAGGAGGCCTTCAAATCCGTCTTTCTCAAGCCCGGCGGCGCGTCCACGCGCCACACTACTGTCTATGTAGCCCGCAACGACAAGGCGCTCGTCTTTTCCTCGATTCTGAACGGAAACACCCGCGCCGGAGCTGGCATAAGCCCATCCACGCCCATCGAGGAGCTATTCAACGAAAATGGCGGCCATGACGCGCGGCTGGAAATCGTGGACGCCACCTTCGTGAACAATGCCCACACATCCCACGGGTATTTCTACCAAAACCGCGCCGCGCTCGCCGACCTCCAAACCCTCCTCCGCCACGACATTCCTGCCTCCAAGCGCCAACTCCTCCGCCACGAAAAAGCCAAACACGCGAACTACTGGATCATCCCGCCGTGAAATCCGCTCGGCCGCGCGCCCCGTCCCAATGGGAGGGTCAGCGTCCTCGCCTGACCCAAATATCAAACACAGTGGGCGTAGCGCCACTCCCAGACAACTCTCTATGTGAAACCCATCCGAATAACGAAATGCGAGCTCAACGCCGCTCTGCGGCTGAAATATGGGACAAGCAGGAGGTTGTGCCTCCCGATTTTTTCATTCTGTGAATTTCGTAAATTTTGTCTAAAAACCAACCCATGCCGAATCCCTTACCTCAACTGCACCAAAGACTCCGTGCGCTGGTCTGTGCCATCGTGGGCGTATTTTTGATTATCATCTCGCTGGTCATTATCCTCACGCAATTCACCGAGTTGTCCGCAAAAAATGAGAATCTCTCGCTGGCCTCGTTTTTGGTCATCCTTTCCTTCAGCGGCGTGGCATTCCAGTGGTCAACGGTGACTTCCGGCTTTGCATCGCCCAAGGTCTTGAAAAAAATCTACCAGACTGGCGTCGATCTCTTTCTCGACAGCCTACTGGCGCTCATCGCCGCGTTTTTTGCCTGGCTGCAATCCACGCCCGGAATGCTTGCCCCCTGGCTGGGCACGGTCTGCCTCGTGATCCATTGGCTTTTCCTCTCGCTGGCTGTGATTTTTTTCCTCATCTCCACCCTCTGCTTGCTGTTGGCAATCAAAGAGGTGGAGCGGGATACGAAGTGAGCGGATGCCCCTCCCCAGTGGCGCCGAGCTGTCCCTGCCGCAGGCCCTTCGCGGCGGCGAATGCACTGGAGCGGTATCGGGGCGTGTGGCCCCCGCCAAATCTCCGTGCTTTATTAAGCATCAAATGGAAAGAGGGGGAGAATTACTCTTGAATTCCTTCAGCAAAAGTGCGCTAATTTAAGCTCCCAAACGACAACTCGGAAAACAAAGCGATGCCCACATTCAAAATCACCGACAACTCTGGCGCTGCAATCCGCGGCGGCGCCAACCGCGAAGCTGGATTGGCCAAGCTCGGCAACCTCGACGCCGGACGCTCCCAGGAGATTCTGGATGGTCTCCGGACCAACCTCGCCGGCGCCGACGGACTCTCGAAACATGGCGTGCTCAAATTGAGAAACTCCAGCAGCACAGGCTCCGGCATGGAGTTCGCGCGCATGAACGGCATGGACCGTTGGTTCTCGAAGGAGTCAACTTTTGCGAACACCTCGAAAGCCCTCCGCACCTTGCTCATCAACTCCGGCACGAAGCCCGAAACAGCCGATGCACTGCTCAAGCATTACGGTGCAAAAGATGGATCGATAAAATGCAAGGACGCCATCACACTCATCAATCGCGTGCTTCCGCAGTCCGCAAGAGGCTCAACACTGGCCGAGTCTTTGCAAAATGCCGGTATTCAAGCCCCCACCGAGGCCCAGCAGGATAGCATCCAACTCGGAAAGAAAGACGACCTATCGCAGGGAGGCTTCGGTAAAATTTTCCCCGCCACCGACAATGGCGCTGCCTGCATCGTCAAGAGGTTTGGTAATCCGGTCGAAATCAAGTTGGACAAGTCGGGCAACCTCACGCGGGGCGATTTAATGGATGCGAACCACCTCGCCGCCGGGAAGGTGCCCGGCACCATCGCACCGAACCGCTACATCATCACCAAACTCGAGCCCGACGGTGGAAAATCTTTTCATACCGTGACTGCGGGCAGGAATTTTAAGGAGTTTTGCCGATTGAATAAGGGCTTCGTGCCCGAACTCGACGATAAAGGCAACCCAAAACTGGACGATCAAGACAAACCCATCAAGCGTAGCATCCTCGAACTCCATGGGATCGTGATGGACAAGGCCAAGGGGGCCCGCATGGACCAAGTTCGCAGTTCCGATTCGGAGCAAAAGGAAATCGCGCGAGGATTCGCCTCCATCCTCATGAACGCTTCCTCCCGCGGCGTTGTCTTCTACGATATCAAGCCAGATAACGCCTTTGTCGATGGAGGAAAACTCACTCTCATCGATACGGACGGAGCTTTCAAAAACTCCAAAACCAATGCCAAAATTCCCAAACCGACTATAGCAGCCACCTTCCTGGTCCCGACAAAAAGCATAATGAATGCGAATTCGCCCCATCGCGGCATGCAGCAGGATTTGTGGTGCGTCGGAATTTCCCTACTCGAACATGCGGGCAGGGGCGGCGGGAACCTGAAGGATGTCGGAGCGCTGGAGGGCCGAGATAAGCTTCTATTCTGGACCAATAACGACACGGTCGAAAAAAAGTTCGACTGGCTGAAAAACAGGATCGGGGGGCCTGAGCCGAGCGCGGGCAGCGTGGAGGATTTCGCGCTGCTCTGCATAAAAACCGCTTTGAGTAAACACGACGCCCCTTACTTCAAACGCTTCACGGGGGAGGGCGAACACCTCCTCGACCCTATCCTCGACCACTCGCTTATCGGCGGGCGACAGGCCTTTATCGAAAAAAATCTTGTCAAAAGAGAACTCGGTCAGAGCCAGGAAAACCTTTTGAAGCCGCAGAATATCGAGGATGATGTGGACTCGATCGATGATTCCGAGTCGGAAGACGAGGGATATTTAGAACCACAAGTTCCGATTAAAAATATTTTTAAGAATGAAATCGAGGATAGCGATGAGGAAGATGATAAATCGCTGAAAAACGATAACCCCGAAGATGGTTTAGCATTCATTCGTCAGATTCTGCAGGGGGGATTCAAAAACGATCCCCGCACCAGCAACCGATCTTCCTTCGAGTCCCAAGAATAAAACCACCAACCACGCAAACCATCCATAGCCATGTTTACACCCGATCCCTCTTTTGCAAAGCTGCTCGAATCCTTTCTTGCCCTGACCGGGCATAGCCAAGTGCAAGCTGCTGGCTCCACTGGCTTCGAGTTTGAGTGCGGCGCTCACAATGTTGCCGTCTTTCCCACTGCGGATTCGCGTTTGGTTGTCGAGGCGGAAGCGGCGGTGCTCCTACCCACCGAAGCCGCAAGCGCGCCATTGCTGATGGCGATCCACCGGCTCAACGAAGCCGCGCGAGCGGAGCACGGTTGGGTGGCCACCATAGACGAGGGCGACCGTTTGCTCGTTTCAAAGGTGCTAGCTTTGCATGACACCGATGCGGTGGCATTGCAGGACGCTGTGGCCACTGCCCTCGCACTGGCTGAGTCTCTGGCAGCGTTGGTGGCGCATGCAGCCACCCAAGAAGCGCCCCCTGCGGTGGAATCCGAAGCCCCTCAACAAAACCCTGCGGCCTTCGCTTGATCCCAGTGATCAGCCGGATTGGCTCAGGGAAGGTATGAACCGACACCGCCCCCCATGTCCATGAAGCCATCCGACAACACGCCGGGTTTCGCGATCTTGGAAAACACATGCTTCTGGCATGGGATGAGGGTATCCAGACACTTCGAGATAAACGCCACTACTCCCTTCCCCAACCTCAAAACAAAAACCTCCTCGAAGGTATTTCCGATCCTCCAAAACTGGCCAATCCGAAAACCATCATCGGCCAATCCGAAGGGTTGGGAAGGCGACGCTCCCCTTCTAAAAAATAGACGACCCCTCTAAAGATATTCATTTTAGTGAATAATCTACAAGCTTACAATTGACAACCGCCGTTAGAATGGTTAATTATTCATTTAAATGAATGTTAGCTTTGCAGAAATCTCGAAAACATTACGAGAGCGACGCCGCGAATTGGGGGTGTCCCAAGCGGATTTGGCGAGGCTCTCAGGCTTGAGCCTTCATGGATTGAGTGATATCGAGACGGTAAAGGAAACCCCACGATGGAAACGTTGTTAAAAGTGCTTCAAGTGCTCGGGCTCCAGATTTTGCTGAAGCCCACCGCGCCTGGGGCCTTTACGAACGCCACTGAGGTAAGCAAGGAATCATGAGCGGACGGCGTGGGATCGTGCTGCTCGATAACCGGGACTGCGGGCTGATCGAGGAAACCGAGAATGGATACCGCTTTCAGTATCTGAAGGAGTTTCTGGCCAGTCCGGATTCGCGCGCGATCAGCCTGACTCTCCCCTGCCGGGCGGAACCATACGAGGCGGAGCGGATCTTTCCCTTTTTCTCCGGCTTGCTGGCGGAGGGGACCCTTCGAGAGATTCAGTGTCGGACCCACCAGATTGATGAGAATGATGATTTCGGCCTCCTCTTGGAAACGGCTGGAGGCGATGTCATAGGTGCCGTGACCGTAAGGAGGCTTGAACCATGAAGTCCGTCTGTCTCTCGACCTTGAAGCCGATCAAAGGCTCCGGGTTTTCGTCCGCCGCCCGCAAAAACTTGTGGGGTGGTGCACGGGTCGCGTGGCGCCTGCCCTTCGACCGCGCCGCATTCCAGACCTTTCGCGGAGAAAAC
>JAPLTI010000246.1 GCA_026398285.1 Verrucomicrobiota bacterium | reverse complement strand
ACATCCACATCGGCGGATTGGCCCATGTGCCAATCCTGGCCGCATGGTATGCCGAAGATGAATCAACCGCCCTAGAAGCCGTTCGCGAACATGTGTGTGCGACCCATCGCGGTGAACTTGTGGAAACAGCCGCGCGCGATCTCACCAAAATGCTCATCGCCATCCTCAACGGGAGCGGCGTCCGCGAAAGTATCGAAAAATTCGGCAACGGCTGGGTAGGCCACAAGAAATTGGAGGCATGGGCGGCGAAGTCCGACGATGAGGTCATTGGCTCAATCCTCAGCCCCGCTTGCTACCTGAAGGACGCATTTCCCGCCTCATTGTTCCTCGCTTGGAAATACTCCAACAACCTCGAGTCCGCGCTCATCGCCAACACAAACCTCGGCGGCGACAACTGCCACAGGGGAATTGTCGTCGGAGCCTTGGTCGGAGCCAGCGGCGCAGCGATTACGCTGCATTGGGCAAACAATCTCTTATGCCGCGAGCTTCTGACTTGAGGCTAGAAAAGCCGAAACTAACCAAAAGGGTCAGATGACTGCCCATCCCCCAACTTAGACGCCCCGGAGGCCGGTGAGGAGGAGTTCGGCGTTGGAGCGGGTGTGCTGGAGGTTGCTGACGAGGATTTCCATGGCCTCGGCGGCGGGGAGTTCGGAGAGTTGGCGGCGGAGGTGGAGGATGCGCTCGTATTCGTCGGGGTGCAGGAGGAGTTCGTCGCGGCGGGTGCCGGATTTGACGATTTGGATGGCTGGGAATATCCGCATTTCGGCGATGGAGCGGTCGAGGTGCAGCTCCATGTTGCCGGTGCCTTTGAACTCTTCGAAGATGAGGTCGTCCATGCGGCTTTTGGTTTCGATGAGGGCGGTGCCGAGGATGGTGAGGCTACCGCCTTCTTCGGTATTGCGAGCGGCTCCGAAGAATTTGCGGGGCTTGGCGAGGGCCTTGGCATCGACACCGCCGCTCATAGTGCGGCCTTTTCCAGGTTGGAGGTTATTGTAGGCGCGAGCCATGCGGGTGATGGAGTCGAGGAGGATGATGACATCACGACCGAGCTCAACGAGGCGCTGGGCGCGGTTGGCTACGCTCTCGCAAATTTGCACATGGCGGGCCACGGGTTCATCGAATGTGGATGCGTAGATTTCGCAATCGAGTGAGCGTCGCATGTCGGTGACTTCCTCCGGGCGCTCGTCGACGAGGAGCAAGATGAGGGCGGCTTTGGGATGGTTGATGCGGATGCTGCGAGCGAGGGTCTGGAGAAGAATCGTCTTTCCGGCCCGGGGTGGTGCGGCGATGAGACCTCGCTGGCCCATGCCGAGCGGAGCGACGAGATCGACGGCGCGCGCGGCGAGTTCGGAATCCCTCGGTGTTTCCAAAAACACGCGGCGGTTGGGAAAGAGCGGGGTGAGCTTGTCGAACTCCAGCGGGGGCTGCCACTCGCTGGCGGGGATGTTTTCGATGGATAAAATTTCATCCACGACGAGGCCGTGTTCGCGGTCGCGGGGCAGGCGGACTTTGACCTGCAACATGAGGCCAGACTGGAGGGAGAATTTTTTGATGAGGGCGTGGGGAACGAGAAGATCGTCGACTCCCGGACGCAGGTCGTAGGCTGTGAAACGCAGGCTGGAGCCCTCCTGAGCGCGCTCGAGAAGGCCTGTGGCGGTCACGGTTCCCCCCTTATGCAGGCTGTGTCGGACTTGATCCACAACCAGATGCCGCCGGGTCAGGTCGGTTCGGATGCGGAGTCCGGCCTCGACGGAGAGCTCGATCAATGCAGTGAGGGGGAGCTTTTGCAGCTCGTTCATCACAAGCGGGGCAGGAGATGGAGCGGACGGTGTTTCGGTGGAGGACATGAAATCCTAACTGGAGAGTGGCGTATGGGACGGACTGGTCAGCCTATGAAGTGGCAACTCCGGCGTGACGGGGTAGGAATTGGTGAATTGCGAGGCGAGGCATGCTGGCGCCCGAATGAATGAAGTGAAACCAATTCCGCAGGCGAACTCGGACCCAGACAGGCCGGGATCAGTTTTTCGGCGGGAAGTAGGATGGCGCCTGAGGATCCGCTTTTTCGCTATGGGTTGCCTTTTTCTCAGCCTGCGCCTCTTTTTTTTCCATCTTCTCGGCGTAACCGGGAACGGTCTCTGATGCGGGATGGCGCTCGCATCCGGACTGGATGGCGACGAGGGCGAAAGCAACGAGGAGTGTGGTGGCTAGGGATTTCATGGTTCGATTATTTCGAGTGTCGCTGTCATGTTGCGCTTGTCGGCGGAGGCATTGAGCAGCGTGCGCAGGGCACGGATCGTGTGGCCGCTCTTGCCGATGATTTTCGGAATGTCGGATGCCCTGGCTGCGACGAGAAAGCTGACTGTCGAGGGCGTCTCTGTCTTTTTAAGGACGACGTCCTCGGGAAATTCCACCAGCGATCCGATGACGTAGCGCAGGAACTCCTCCATGGCGGGACTGCTTAGGCCGCGACCTTTTTGCGGGCCTTGTTGACCATGCTGCCGACGGTCTGGCTCGGGCGGGCGCCGCACTGGATCCAATATTCGGCACGGTCCAGCTTGAGGTTGAAATTTTCACCCTCTTGCTTGGGATCGTATTTACCGATGATTTCGATAAATTTGCCATCGCGCGGGCTGCGTTGGTCGGCGACGACGATGCTGTAATACGGGTGGTTTTTACCGCCTTCGCGGCGGAGTCGGATTGCTACTGCCATAGTATGTTTGTGTTGTTGGAAATTCGTTTGTGGTGGTCGGGCTGCCTATCGGAGGCTCAGAAGGGTAGTCCGGCACCGGCGCGGCCCATGAGTTTTTTCATGGCGCCCATATTTTTCATCATCTTGCGCATCTGGTTGAAACGCAGGATCAAATTATTTACCTCGCTGACGGAAACTCCGCTGCCCCGGGCGATCCGCTGGCGGCGGCGTGCGTTCAGAATATCCGGACGCGTGCGCTCCTGCGGAGTCATCGAGAGGATAATCGCCTCGACCCGTTTCAGTTGGTTTTCATCAACCGAGGAATCTTTGATCTTATCCATTCCGGGGATCATGCCAAGGATATTTTCGAGGGGACCCATGCGTTTGAGCATTTTGAATTGCTGGAGGAAATCGGTGAGGTCGAACGAGGCGGTGCGGAGTTTCTGCTCCATGCGGCGGGCATCGTCTTCGGAGATGGCCTCGGCGGCTTTTTCAACGAGGCTCACGACATCGCCCATGCCGAGGATGCGGCCTGCGAGCCGGTCGGGGTGGAAGACCTCAAACTGCTCGAGCTTTTCGCCCGTGCCAGCGAATTTGATCGGTTGGCCGGTGACAGAGCGGAGCGAGAGGGCGGCGCCGCCACGGGCATCGCCATCGAGCTTGGTGAGGATGATGCCGGTGAGACCGAGCGCGGCATGGAAGTGCTCGGCGACGCTTACGGCCTGCTGTCCGGTGGCGGCATCGCAGACGATGAGGATTTCCTGTGGCTGGAGAAAATCGCGGAGTTGTTTGAGTTCCTCGATGAGGGGTTCGTCGAGTTCCTGTCGGCCTGCGGTGTCGAAGATCTGCACATTGCCACCTGTCGCGGCGCACCAATCGAGCGCCTGCTTGGCGACCTTGAGCACATCGGTCTCGCCTTTTTCGGGGCGGAAAACAGGGACATCGATTTGCCCGCCGAGGACGGCGAGTTGGTCGATGGCGGCAGGGCGATGGAGGTCGCACGCGATGAGAAGTGGCGAGCGGCCTTGGGATTTCAACAGGCGGGCCAGCTTAGCAGAGGAGGTGGTTTTTCCTGCGCCGTTGAGGCCCACGATGAGAATGCGCGCGGGCTTGTCGAGGTTCAGTTCGGCGGCGTTGCCTCCAAGGAGCGCGCAAAGTTCCTCGTGGAAAATTTTTACGATCTGCTGGCCAGGCGTCACGCTGCGGAGAACGGCTTCGCCGAGGGCCTTCTCCTTGACTTTGGCTATGAAATCCTTCGCTACCTGGAAGTGGACATCGGCATCGAGCAGCGCGAGTCGAACCTCGCGGAGGGCGTCCGTGACATTCGATTCGCTGATCTTGCCCTGGCCACGGAGGTTTTTGAAAACATCCTGAAGTTTATCCGAGAGTCTACCAAACATCAGGCGTTGCCGTGGCGGTTGCGCCACTTGAGGCGGTAGGCGCCCATGTTGTCGACGATGCGGTCGCGGATTTTGAATACGAGACGGCGGGCGTGGTTGGCGCGGCGACGGTCGATGAGGCCCGACTCGAGCAGATTGTTCATGGCATCGAGTGCGTCGTTTGCCGCCTTGAGTGCGCGCTTGAGGTAGGCGATCGTCATTCCGATCTCCGAGGTGTCGTGACCGCAGAGACCCGCTGCCAGCTTGGCTCCGCAGATGGCGGAACGCGTGGCGAAGCGAACGGCCTCGGGGTGCTCGCGCAGGTCCTCGCGCGTGTCGAGGAGGCGGTTGATCCAGCGATGCAAGCGCAGGGTATCCTCGTAAACGGCGGAGTGGGTGAACTCCTCGAACTCGTCGTCGTATTCCTGCTCCTCCTCGTCGGTGAGGTATTCTACCGCCTCGCTTAGGAAGTTCTCAAATTGTTCCTGTGCCTGTTCGGCTTCTTCAAAAATGCTCCAACCCATTTCCTCGGCAACGATTTCATCGCAGTCCGGGTGATCCATATATTTCTCAAGCAGCTGAAAATACTTTTCTGTATTCTGATCCTGCTGCTGGAGGAAGCGCTCCCATTTGTATTCGTCCCAGGCCTCCTCGTTCGGAAATTGGTTTTCGTCGGGCATCACTAAACCGCTAAATCAAGACAGGGGTCTCGGCAACGGATTTTTCAACCTGCAGGCGGAGCTGTCCGCAGGCTGCGGCGATGTCATGTACCTTCTCGCGGCGGAGGGTGGCCTCGATTCCGGCCTGCTGGAGGATTTTGAGAAACGCCTCCTGTTGGACTTCGTCCGGGCGATCCCATTCCAGACCCTCGACGGTGTTGTAGGGGATGAGGTTCACCTTGGCGTTGACGCGGCGGGCCTGGCGAGCGAGGAGACGGGCCTGCTCGGGGGAGTCGTTGATGTCGCGGATGAGAATGAACTCGAAAGTGAGGCGCTGTTTTTTCAGACGCACATAATCCTCGCAGGCCGCGAGGAGTTCCTCGACGGGGTATTTTTTATTCACGGGCATAATGCGGCCGCGAACATCATCCGTCGCCCCATGGAAAGAGATGGCGAGCCTCACTTGGAGTGGCTGCTCGCCGAGATCGCGGATGCGTGGAACGAGTCCGGAGGTCGAAACAGTCATGTGGCGGGCGCCGACGCCCACGCCCCAAGGCGCGTTGAGAATGCCAATGGCACGAAGGAGATTGTCGTAATTTGCCATCGGCTCGCCCATGCCCATGAAGACGATGTTGTTGATCTTCTCCCCGCTCTCGGCTTCGACTTGGAGAAATTGATCCACGATCTCGCCAGCGGTGAGATTTCGTTTCCAACCCTCAAGCCCGCTGGCGCAGAATTTGCAGCCGTAGGCACAGCCGACCTGGCTGGAAATGCAGATCGTGCGGCGGTCGGAAGCCTCGCCGTAAAGAGCCGGGGAAGCGGGAATGAGGACGCTCTCGATGAGTTGTCCATCGGCAAGGCGGAAAAGAAATTTCCGGGTCGTGTCGCGCGCGCCGGTTTCGCGGATTTTCACGAGGCGGGCGGCAGGGAATTCGGTTTCAAGACGCTCGCGGAGGACTGCGGGGAGGTTCGACATCTCCCGCCAGTCACGAACACGGCGTTGGTAAATCCACTCCAGCACCTGCGCGGCGCGATAGGCAGGCTGTCCCCACGCGGCCAGGCGCTCCTCCCAGTCGGTTTTCGTCAGCGAGAGAGCTTCCATGTCACTCCCGGCGCGACCAGCGATCCCGATCCGCGAAGAGGATGCACTCCCCGTCGATCGGCAGAGGCGTGAAGACCGGCAACGAAAAGCCCTGCACATTTGGCGGGCGGGTGATCATGAAAACCCAGTCGGTGTAGGGGCCTTTGTAGATATCGCTGAAGAGCGGGCGGTTTCCGGTGATGGGAGTGAGGTAGAGACCAGAAATCGGCGCGCCCAGAACACGAAAATCGCTGATGCGGTTGAAGTCCTTGATGGTCTTCGGAAGGAGGAGGGATTTGCGCTGGGCATACCACGCGGTCGCCCAAGGCATATCGGTCGCGATGGCTTCGTCTTTGCCATACCATTCGCCCAAAACGGCGATGAACGGCGGCACATACGGCGGCCACTGGATGGCCATGTTTTTTCCTGCGAAGAGCGTGGCCAGCATCGGCACAGAGCAGAGAAAAACAACAACGCCCAAAAAAACACTGCGCATAGCAGGAATCGCTACTTCAAGCCGGTTCCAGAGCACGATCAGGAATGCCAAGCCGAAGAAAACGAAAAGCGGTATAAATAGAACATGGAATTGATTTGAGGAAACAACTCCGTCGACGCCGCAGAGACCCATTCCGACAAAGGCTCCAAGCCACATTAGAACCACGCACAGGCGGAAGGCGGAGGTTGCCGGGGATTTAAATCTGTGGAGGAGCGAGATAAAAAACGCCACAGCCACGATGTTCATTCCGAGAAACGGGAAGATTTTTTCCGACTGGGCAAAGACTGCGTTTTTCAGGCGGTTGAAAGGATGGATTCCAGAAAGCGGAGGAGACTCGTTCAGCGAGCGCAGGTAGACGGTCTCGGCGGTGTTGACGGGAGCAACCAGTTCGTAGCCCGCCAGGCCGAGGGGATTGCCGCAGACGGCGTAGTTCCGGACAGCCCAGGGAAGCGTGACAAGCAAGAGCGCGGCGAGGGCCACCAAGCCTGCAATGCCGCGTGGATGGAAATAGAAAAGGGTGAAGACCAGCCATCCGAGGAAAATCCAGAATGTCGCCCCGTGAGCCAGAACCATTAGCCCGAAAACCGCGCCAGCGGCGAAGAGGAACATAAGCGATGGCACAAACTCGTCCCGTTTTTCCATGGCCTTCAAGGTGAGCCAGGCGCCGCCGGAAAGGAGGAGGAGCAGGAGCATTTGAGGCAGTCCAGACAAAGAGAACTGCCACATCAGGTCGCTGAGGATAATGATGGCGCAGCCGAGAAGGGCGATCAGTTTGTCAAAAAGACGGCATGCCACATGATACCAAATCCACACGGAGAGGAAAAAAAGCAGGATGGCGGTGCCAGCGATCACCCTGTCGCCGACATAGACCAAGTCGATCGGAGTGAGCTTCCAAGAGGACTCGACCATTTTGAGAGGGATGGAATTGATGAGTGGATTCAGCGGGGACTGGAAAAAATCCGGGAACTCGTCCTTGGGAATCTTTTTTCCTGCCGTCTCGAGCTGCCAAATCGCAAGCGGGCGGATGTATTGCGTGGAAAATCCATTTCCCATGGCGAGTTGGCGGGCGATTTGAGCCTGATCCATCGCCGTGGCGCTTGAGAGTCCACGGAACTGCACGAAAAGATAAAGGAGCGTCAGCGTAAGAATGATTGCACCAAACATGGCCACCCGGATGACTGGAACGAGTCCACCCTGGTCAAGGGAGTGGACCATGTCTTGAAGGCTTTTTCCTGATTGTGCCATTTTTTAAGTGTGTGGTTGGCGTTTGAAGAGGTTCAATTCCTTGAGGCGACGATGCAATGTGCGGCGGCTGATGCCGAGTTTCTTCGCGGCTTCACTGCGGTTTTGACGGCAATCCTCAAGCGCGCGAAGGATAAGTGAGGTCTCAGTGTCGCGCAAATTCAATCCGCTGGGAGTAGTGGATGGGTGATTTTGATCGAGTGCAGTGATTTTTGGCGCGCGGAGGGTCGCCGGCATGTCGCGCAAGGTGATTTGCGGGCCGCAGGCCATGACGACGCCGTGCTCCACCGCAGCGCGCAATTCGCGGACATTCCCAGGCCAGTCGTATTCCAGAATCTGCCGCATGGCCTCCGGGGTGAGTTCGCGATGAGGCTTCCCGTTTTCAAGTGCGGTTTCCCGCAAAAAGGCGTCCACCAAAAGAGGGATGTCCACCTTGCGGTCGCGGAGGGGCGGCATGGTAAGGGGAACCACATGCAGGCGGAAGAAAAGGTCGTCGCGGAATTTTCCTTCGGCGACAAGTTTTGAGAGATCCTTGTTGGTCGCCGCGATGAGGCGCACATCGGCGGAGAGAGTCTCCCCTCCTCCGACGCGTTCGAAGGTTCTTTCGCCCAGGACGCGGAGGATTTTGACCTGCGTTGTGAGATCGATCTCACCGATCTCATCGAGAAAAAGTGTGCCGCCCTTGGCCTGCTCGAAGCGGCCGATCCGGCGTTCAAAGGCTCCGGTGAAGGCGCCTTTTTCATGACCGAAAAGCTCGCTGGCGAGCAACTCAGGCGTGAGCGATGCGCAGTGGACGGCGACGAATTTCTCCTTCGAGCGTGGGCTGAGTTCGTGAATGGCATGGGCAGCGAGTTCCTTGCCAGTGCCGCTCTCGCCTTGCACGAGCACAGTGGCGCGCGAGGGAGCGACCTGCTTGATGGTGTCGAAGACTTCCACCATCGCGGGTGATCGGCCGATCATGCCATCCACGCGGAACTGGTTCTGAACCTTCGAGCGGAGTTCCTTGTTTTCACGACTGGTGTTGCGTTCGCGGAGGGCACGCTTGATGAGAATTTCGAGCCGGTCGATATTTACCGGCTTCGTGACAAAATCGTAAGCTCCGCGCTTCATTGCTTCGACAGCAGTATCCACCGAACCGTAGGCAGTCATCATGATGCAGATCGGCGGGTTCGCTTTTTTGACAATCCGCTCGATGAGCGACATACCATCATCCCCGCCGAGGCGCAGGTCGGTGAGCACGACATCCACTGGCACGCTCTCCAGGGTGGCTAGGGCACCATCGGCATCCGGTGCGATATAAACCTCGAACTCGGCATCCAGCGCATTGCGGAGACCGTCGCGGGTATTTTTTTCGTCATCAACAATGAGCAGCGTTGCGGACATTCCCACGAGTAGACTGCAAAGACGCCGCCGCATCAATGCTGCGCTCGGAGGGGCAACTCAAACAAAGGGCAACAGCGGGAAGTTACGTTTCAGAACCGGCTCGACGGGCGCCTTGAGCCATTTCGACAAAACGGTCGCGTAAACACTGCGGAAGTCGACGCTGTGGATGATATCGCCATCGTGCAATTTCGTAAGGCTGGGAGCCGCTCCGTAGATGCCGGGTTTGACTTTTCCTCCGACAACGAAAAGTGGTGCAGCTGCGCCGTGGTCCGTGCCGCCGCTGGCATTTTCCTGAACGCGGCGGCCAAATTCGCTGAAGCTCATGACAAGAACCCGATCAAAATTGCCTTGGGCCTTCAAGTCCCCGCAAAATGCGGAAAGCGAGGAGTCGAGTTCCGCCATGAGCCTTTCATGGGCGCCTGTCTGGTTGCTGTGTGTATCGTATCCGCCTTGGGCCACATAGTAGACACGCGTGGGCATTCCCCCTCCTATGAGTCGGGCGACAAGGTTGAACGAGTCGGCGAGCCTGTTCGACGGGTAGGAGGCCCCTGGCCGGGTGCGTTTAATGATCTCGGCAATTTTGTCGGAACTCATCACGGCATCGAGGGAGGTTCGTTGAAGAAAATCCAGCGTATCGCCGGCCCCATCGGCATGACCTGGAAGCATCCCGATGCTCCCCCCGTCCATCTCCCCGGATTCAAAATCATTCACCGAACGAAAAAATTCGTCCGCGACATTGCGGTCGGAAGTATTTTTCAGGTCGAAGCGGAATTGCTCCGGCCGGGAGAATGTGATTCCACGGGGTTCTGGAGCTGCAAAGGCCTGCGGAGGCTGACCTCCGATACTGACTCCGATGGCGGGATCCTCCCCTTTGCAGCAGGAGTCAAAGTAGCGCCCCATCCAGCCATAATTTTCGGTCACGCCACTATCGGAGGCGGTATGCCAAATCTCGGTGGAACGAAAGTGCGAGCGGTTCGGATTCGGGTAGCCCACGCCTTGCACAATCGCGAGATGCCCCTCGTCATGAAGCGACTTGAGTCCCACAAGCTTCGGGTTCAATCCGAAATGATCGGTCAATCGCAGCGTCTTACCGCCAGGGATTGCAAGAGTCGGTCTGGCGCGGAAATAGGCGTCATCCCCAAATGGCACGAGAGTGTTGAGGCCGTCATTGCCGCCCGCCAGCTGGAGGACGATCAGTATCGGGCTATCCTTTCCCGTGGCGCTCTGAATGGCGGAATCCGCAGCCATGGCATCGAGCGTGAAAAATGTGCGCTCCAGAAAGGCGGGAATCGTCCAGGAGACGGCTCCGCCAAGCAGGGAAGTGCGAAGGAACTGTCGGCGTGTATGGAGGGTGTGTTTCATGTCAGTTGAAATTCCGGGGTGCTCATCAATAAATGGACAATGTCGCGGCGGGCGGCTTGCGAGTTCCCGTTTTTTTCGAGCAGGTGAAGGGTCTTTTCACGCAGCGCAGGGTTCATGGGAGCTTGAAGGAGGCGCCATGCCAGAAGGTCGCATGCCTGCGTCGGCGTGGTTCCTGCAGGCAGGATTTTTTCGATATCCGGCGCAGCGTCACCGCCTCCCCTCACCAGCGTGCCGGCCAAATTGTAACGCAACAAAAGCGAGGATGAACTGATCCACGCGCGCCCGCCGTCCCATCCCTTCACATTCGGAGGCGCGAAGAGAACCTGTCCAAGTTGGTCCAGACTATTGTGGACCATTTTTGGATCCGGCATGGGCCTTTCGAGATTTTTGCAGGTTTGGATGAGCCACTGGACAGGACTCTTGATCTGACGCCGCCGGTATTTAGGGGAGTAGAACTCGCGACTTAGAAAAATCCTTTCGACAAAATCTCCGGTCTTCAGGCCCGAGGCGCGGTATTCCGAGGCCAAAACTTGGTTCAATGGATCTGAGGGTTTTTCTCCGACATAGAAATTCCAGATTTTCGCCGAGAGAAACTCTGCGCACTGCGGTCGGGACACAATGAGGCCCACCGTCGCATCCCCATCGAACGCCCCGCTCTTTCCGAAGATTTTTTTCGCACCGGCGTCATGGTTTTTCGGGGAGAATAAAAACCCTCCGGTTTTGGGATTGATGCGATAGCCAGTGAAGGCGCGCGCCGCCTCGTGGATATCCTCCTCGCTGTAATGCCCCTCACCGAGCGTGAACAACTCCATGAACTCGCGGGCGAAATTTTCATTCGGATACCCCACCTTGCTGGAGTTCAGGTCAAGGTAGCGGATCATGGCGGGATCCTTCGACATCTCCTTGGCAAAAGGTGCGAACGCGCCAAAGGCATGGGCCCGCAGTGTTTGATTCTGCTGCAAAAGAAGGAAGGGATCTTGAACCTTTTGGATGCTTGTCGCCCAGTGGCCGTGCCAAAAAAGAACACACTTCTCGCGCGCCGGGTAGGATGTGGAGGCCATGCGCTGAATCCACCAAAGCCGGGCTTCATGAGTTTGATCCCTAGCTTGCACATTCATGATTTTCCTCCTCTCCGCGAGCTCTGCGGGAGTCATGGAGTCGTTTTTGAGACGCTGAATTTTCATCGGCTCGATTTCCGGAGCAGGAAAGAGATCTTCATCCTCGCCCGCATGCAAGAGACTGCGCACAGCGGCGGCGTGTCCCAGTGCGTGGAGCTTCTGAATTTCCTCAGGCGAACCGCCAAAGGCCGCGCGATTCAAAAGATGGGCAGCGGCTTGAAGTGTCCATTCGTTGGCAGGAAGTGGGGCGAGCATGTTTGTTTAAACACACATCTCCCGCCGCAGTTGCGGCCAAACTTTTCGAGGGCCTCGTCACACAGACTCAGCGATGCCCCATGCGAGGCGGAGGCAAGGCGGCGGACGGTCCCCAGACTCGCCAGTCGTTCCATTGCTGGGCAGCGAGCATGGTATTTTCGGAGGCGGCGGTGTTTTGATTGGCGATTTCCTGCTGAAGCTCGAGTTCGCGGTATTTCGAGTAGTCAGTCTGATTTCCGATGTAGGCGATGCTTTGATCCGGACATGCGTAGAAATAAAAAACCTCATCGCCTTTGAGTTTGCGTTCGACCTTATAAGAAGGCATCGCCTCGAGAGAGAGTTGGCGCTCGGGCGTATTGGCGGGCAAAACCTTGAATCCGGCAGCCGCCAAGAGTCTCTCCGTGTTCGAGCGATCAGCTTGCTCGATAGCAGCACAACCGGACACCAACACCGCAATGAGAAGAAGCAGGCATTTCATAGAACTCATCCAATCGAACAAAAAACAGCCAACATAAGCAAAATAAATGCGCGTTGACAAAAATTACGCATCATTTCCGCCTTGAGTTTCCATTTTAAATAGGAGATATTCAAAGCGTTTCCGACGCTATCATTTATGCAATACGGCTCCTGCGACCCATTTCATTTCGGTCCAAGGTCTGAATTCATCGCGTCACTCATGTTCTTTGCAGTGTGCGTTAAGCACACACTTGCAAGGGGGTGCGCACCGTCGGAAACAGAACTGCCGTCCGTGCCGTTCCTGCGGGGAGGATTTCTCCGCGCGGCGGGTCGGCCATGCAACGCAATAATAGAAACCATGTCATCAGAATACTCACCCAGCGGAACACGCCGTTCGTCGCGCCGCGGGTCCAGCCGACGCTCCGATCGAGGCAACCGATCCAGCTCCGCCCAACACGAAAACAAACCCAAAGCAAAAAAATCGCTCCTCGCACGAATCCTCGGATTCCTGACCGGTAAACAAGAGGAGCCAAAAAAACCCGCCCGTGAGGAACGCTCTGCCCGCAGCAGCGACAGCGCCTCCCCCGAGCGCCCCGCACGCGAGCGCCAGAGCCGCAGCGAACGACCAACCGGCATGCGCACGCCAGAGGTTGTTGAGGTCACATCGGCCCGTCTCTATGTGGGCAACCTGTCATTCGACGCCGGCGAAAGCGACCTGTTCGACCTCTTCAACGGAGTCGGATCGGTGCAAAATGTCGAAATCGTCGTCAATCGCCACAACATGCGCTCGAAGGGATTTGCCTTTGTGCAAATGCAGTCGGTGGATGAAGCGAAACGCGCCGTTTCCGAACTCCACGACAAGGAATTCATGAGCCGCAAACTCGTGGTGAGCGGAGCCAAAGCGCTCGAAGAGCGCCGCTCGGAGCGCACCGCCCAGGCCGCTGAGTAAGTCTCAAACATCCTTCGCCCAAGGGTCCCGTCCGATCATCGTGACGGGGCCCACAGGCGCAGGGAAATCCGCCCTCGCCATTGCGCTGGCCCTCCGCGTTGGAGGAGAAGTCATAGGTGCGGATGCTTTTCAAATCTATGCCGGGCTGCCGATTCTTACGGCACAGGCGACGGAAGATCAGCGCGCGCTTGTTCCCCACCATCTCGTTGGTTTTTTAGATCTCCGGCAGGGCTTCGACGCTGCCATGTATGCAAAAGAGGCTTGGCGCTGCATACGAGATATCCAGTCACGCGGTCGCGTGCCGATTTTAGCAGGAGGCACAGGGCTTTATTTGAAAGCCCTCACTCACGGCCTGGCCGAAATGCCGAAAGCAGATGTCGATTTGCGCGCCAGCATCACAGCCATGCCACTGGAGGATGCGCTGGCGGCACTATCTGATAAGGATCCCGCTGCACCTGCTGCAATCGACATACGCAATCCCGTGAGGGTTCGGCGCGCTCTCGAAATCGTGCTGCTCACCGGTCGGCCCTTGGCGGAATCCCGAAGCGCTTGGAGCGAGGACAAGGGACTCTTTCGAGGCCTTGTGCTCACGCGGGATCGCGAGGATCTGCGAAGCCGTATTGCAGCAAATGTCGATGCCATGTTTGCCTCAGGCGTTGTTGAGGAAGTGAAGACCGCAACGCATACGGGGGATGGCGCCGCACGCGCCATCGGCTTCCGGGAAATCCAGCAACTCCTCCAAGGGGAAATCACCGAAAGCGCCTGCAAATCCGCCATGGTGCAGGCGACACAGCGCTACGCGAAACGCCAATTGACCTGGGGGCGCACCCAATTTACTTTTCGCTCGTTGAATTTAATCGGATCGACCACTCCCGAGGCCGCGCTTTCGGCTGCCCTCGACATATTGGACTCCCAAACCCCATGACCCCCGAATCACAGCGCGATCAATCGACATCGAGAGGATGGCGCGGTGGTTTGTTCTTCGTTTTTTGCCTGTTCCTTGCGGGTTGCCAGACCCGAATGGTTATCGATCAATCGCCCAATGGACGCGATGCACAGATTTACTCCGGCACGCCGACTTTGGTGGAGTATGGGATGGCATCCTGGTATGGCGGGCGTTGGGTCGGGCGCCTGACCGCGAATGGCGAGACCTACCGCGCCGGCGATGTCACGGCGGCCCACAAGAAACTCCCGTTCAACACGCGAGTCAGGGT
>JAPLTI010000312.1 GCA_026398285.1 Verrucomicrobiota bacterium | reverse complement strand
TCGTATGAGGCCGTCGATGTCGAGGCTGAGGGGAACCTCATACGCACCGGGACTCTCAACAAGATCGAGTTCCGCGAGGTGGCCAAGTTCAAGATCACCTTCTTCTTCGTCCGTAACCCAGACCTGATGGGGAACGGTCGTCTGCCGCTCGTCGTTCAGGATTTCAAATACGAGGAGACGCCTCTGTAGGGGTAGAAAATGGAATGGCAACAAGCTTGCAGAAAGTATAAAACGCGCAATCAATAAGAATATTGTTGCGGATTCAATAAAAAGATTCATTGTGCATTCAATAGAAAATGAAGACCCACGCCAGATTGGCCAAAGCCTTGGAGACCGCTCTCAAGGTTGCGAGAGAGCAGGTCGTGCGTGGCCGGGATTTGCCTGCTGGAGTTAGGACATTTCTGATCCAACAGGGATCTCTGCTGGAGATCATGAAGGGATGGTATTTTCTGATTCCTCCCCATGCACCCCGTGGTGAGACGGCACTGTGGCATGGGAACTTTTGGGCTTTCCTCAGTCTCTATCTCGAGGACCGGGTGGGGAATGATTATTGCCTAAGCCCGGAAATCTCCCTGGATCTCCAGAGCGGTGAGACGGCAACGCCAGTCCAGGCAACGGCTCTTCTGGCGCGTGGTGGGAATAACACCGTCACGCTGCAGTTTGCGGAAACCAACATTTCCTGCTCCTTGCTGACCTACACCGGGAAGCTTCCTGCTCAGCGCTCCACCTACCGGGGACTGAATCTGATGCCTGTCGGCTATGCCTTGGCAAGGGTCTCTCCAACCTATTTTCGGACAAACCGGCCGCAGGCCGAGGTTCTCCTGCGCACCACTCCGGCGGCACAGCTCGCCTCCGGAATCATCGAGACGGATAACGAGGCGGGATCGATGAGAATCCTTGGCGGACTGGAGACGCTGGGTTTCAAGGAAAAGGCGGACCAAGTCAGGGGACTCATTGCTCTCACGGGCTGGAAGAAGGCAACCAATCCGTTCCCTGATGCCGAGCCGCTCCTTTCGAGCCGCCTCATTCCCAAGAGCCCTTATGCGGATCGGATCCGGCTTCTTTGGGAGCAAATGCGTCCCATGGTTCTGAAACATTTTCCTGCATCGGCTGGAAAAGCCGACGCAAAGAGCTATCTGGACAAGGCTCATCATCTCTACCAATACGACGCCTATCACTCGCTCTCCATCGAGGGGTTTCAGGTCACTCCAGAGTTAGTGGCTCGTATTGCGGCCGGTAACGATCCCGATAAGCCATCGATCCAGGAAGAAAATAACCGGCTAGCTGCCAAAGGATATAACATGGCCCATGAGGCCGTGCTTCAAAGCATCGGCAAGATTTTCAACGGGGGGCTCCCGGGAAAGATAGTCGAGTCGGATCTCCCATACTGGTATTCGGAACTCCACAAGCCCTTCGTCCAAGTAGGACGACTCTCGATGGGCGATGTGGCAGGGTATCGCGAGAAGCCTGTCTATATCAGGGGATCAAGCCATGTTCCGCCTGCGCCGGGGCTCGGTGTGATTGATGGTATGGAGGCTTTTCATCAGGCACTCTCCTCGGAGCCGGAAGCCTCTGTGCGGGCGATCCTCGGACATTTCCTCTTTGTCTACATCCATCCTTTTTCCGATGGGAA
>JAPLTI010000207.1 GCA_026398285.1 Verrucomicrobiota bacterium | reverse complement strand
CCACCCTCCCCGGGAGAATACCAAACAAGAAAACTTCGTGGTCGTTCTGAGATTGGACCATGTCTCCTACGGCCTGATAGTTAATGAAATCATCAGCAACGAGGAAATCGTGGTGAAACCTCTCGGCCGCCATCTTCGCTCCGTGCCTTTTTATACAGGAGCCACGATATTAGGTCAGGGTGAAATCGCCATGATTCTGGACCCGAATTCCATGGCTCAAGGCAGGATTTCAGCCTCGCAATTGGCTCTCAACGCCTCGAAATCAAGCGAAGTCGCTCTTTCCGACTCTACTTCCGAACGCGTCCTTATTTTTCAAGAGACCGATGGCGAATTCCTTGCCATCCACCTCAAAAAAGTCATGCGCGTCGAATCCGTCAACGCCTCCGACATCGAGCGCATCGGCTCGATGGATTGCCTCCGCAAGAACCACGACTCCACGCTGCGATTGGTCCAACTCTCGGATATCATTCCCATCAAGCCACAGACCCAACGCGCAGAGGAATTCTTCCTCATTGTGCCGCGGCCACCATTCGATGGATTAAGCATTGTCGCCTCCCGCATCGTCGACTCAGCCGATCTCTCAGAAGACCAAATCGACAAAGCCACATTCAGAGCCAGAGGACTTAGGGGCAGCGCTGTCCTATCGGATCGCCTTTCACTGGTCCTTGACTTCGACGCGATCGCGGAAATGCTCAGCGCAGGCGGAGACGAGACGTCCGTTTTCGCTCAAGGCCATTTCATGCTCACGGCGAACTCGCAGCAGCAGCCAGGCCACCCCCAGCACCACATGACCCAGCTACCAAACACCAAAGAAGCAGCAACTCTCACCAATTAAAATACCATGAAAATCAACCTCTCAACACGGCTCATCATCAGCATGGCCATAGGTGGCCTGATTCCAGTGATGGCATTGACCATCTTCGGCCTGAACTCTGCCAACCGCATTGCCGACTTTTCGAAGAAACAACTTCTCGCCCATGCGGATGCATCAATCGAAATCATCGAAAGAAATCTCTTCGAACGCTACGGTGATGTGCAAGCCTTTGCTTCCAACCCGGTGGCAAGAAATTTTCTGAGCAGTGAGGAAAAAGACTCCTCTTCTCTCACAGATGCCATCAATACTTATGTGAAGCTTTACGGTTGCTACCCAATAAGCATGATCGTTGACGCAAATGGCAAGGTTGTTGCCGTCAATTCATTGGACGCCTTAGGAAAACCAATCGAATCGAACTATCTGCTAGGCAAAGACTTTTCAGGTGCAGACTGGTTTGTCAATGCCAAACAAGGTCGTTTCACATCATCGGATACACTGACTGGCACTGTTGTAAGCCAGCCGGCTCGCGACCTAGATGTCAATAAACTGCTCGGCATCGATTTCGAAACCATTGGGTTCGCTGCGCCCATCACGGGGAAAAATGGCGAATTTTTGGGAGTCTGGAAGAATTTTACGGATATGGCTTTCGTCGAAAACATCTTATTCAAACCTTACAAGCAAATGAAAGAAAGTGGTATCTTATCCACTGAAATCGAACTCCTGAACGATCAAGGCCTTGTGCTCGCCAAGCTCGACCCATCCGCCACAGGAAGCGAAGATTTTGTGACCGATTCCAAAATCATTCTCACCGAAAACCTGGTTACCGAAGGAAGAGAAGCCGCCAAGGATATTCTCTCCAAATCCTCCTCTATAGGGAGAGAATTTGATCCCATTCACAAAGAATGGACTGTTTACGGTTCAGCTAAGAGCAAGGGCGTTTTAGGATATCCGAATGCCAATTGGCATGTCCTTGTGAGTGTTCACGAGCAGGACTTGCTTAAGCGTGTGGTGGAAATCACTTGGGCCATATCAGCCTGTGCCGTTATTTTCATGTTTGCCGCTGCAGTGATCATCGGTCGCTCGATCAGTAAACCTGTCGTAGCATGCGCCCAAGCCGTGAAAAAACTGGCTGATGGCGACTTGAGCGGCAGCGTCAAACTCAAGCGCGGCGATGAGGTGGGCGTTCTGGCCAACTCGGTGGATACATGTATTGAGAACCTTCGCAAGATGGTGCAGGAAATCACGCACACATCCGAAGCGCTGACCGAATCCGCCTCGATCCTTACCGAGACCGCCAATTCGCAAGCGGCAGGTGCAGAGCAAACCAATGTTCAGGCACATACAGTGGCCGCTGCAGGAGAAGAACTTGCAATCAATTCCAAATCCATGACAGCATCCGCCGGCGAGATCAGTCAAGCCGCAACGACTGTGGCTGCTGCCGTCGAAGAAATGTCCTCATCCATCCAAGAGGTCGCTCGCAACTGCACCCAGGAATCTGAAATCGCCCGCAAGGCGGATTCGCAAGCCCGCCAAACCCGCGAGCTTATGCTCAAGCTCGACGAGTCCGCGCGACAGATCGGAAAAATCGTGGAACTCATCAACCAGATCGCCGAGCAAACAAACCTTCTGGCGCTCAACGCGACCATCGAAGCCGCCAGCGCCGGTGAAGCTGGTCGTGGATTCGCCGTCGTGGCCAACGAGGTCAAGGAACTCGCCCGCCAATCCGCAGCGGCGACTCAGGACATCCGACTCCAAGTCAGCCTCATCCAGGAAAACACTTCGAATTCCATGGAGGCGATTGATGATGTGGCCAAGGTCATCGAACAAGTCAGCCAGATCGCTTCCAGCATCGCGGCCGCTGTCGAAGAACAATCAGCAACCACTTCGGAAATCGTTCGCTCACTTCATAATGTCACATCTTCCACGAAGAGCCTGTCCGAAAATGTGAAAAATGCCTCCTCGGGGGCGGATGAAGTATCACGCAACATCAACGGCGTCTCACAAGCCGCCAGCGAATCCGCCAAAGGAGCCTCGCGCATCAGCTCCAGCGCAGGAGAACTGAGCCACCTCGCCAGCTCCCTCGGACAACTCGTCAATCGCTTCAAGTTGTAACCCTGCTCTTGTTTCATGCGAATTCTCGTCGTTGACGATTCAGCACTTTATCGGAAACTTCTCTCGGACGCTGCTTCAAGCGTTCCGGGAGCGGAAACCGTAGCTGTCTCAAGCGGCGAGCTGGCGCTCAAGCGTCTCGAATCCGAGAAATTCGACCTTGTTCTGCTGGATGTCTTCATGGAACAGATGAGCGGACCGCAAACGCTCGAAAAGATTAAGCAGTCCCACCCAGCTTTGTCGGTGGTCATGGTGAGCGGAGCCACTGGCCGGGATGCCGAAATCACGATCGGCTGTCTGGCTCACGGGGCGATGGACTTCATTCCGAAACCGTCAGGCTCTTCATTTGAGTCTGGAATGGAGGCTCTTAAATCTGAAATCCGTAAAGTAGCCACGTTAGCGCGCCTGCGCTGCGCATCATCTTCTGCCTTGCATGCTGCTCCCGAGCCGAGCACTCCAAGTGCAACGGCTCCAATCAAGCGCCTCCAACCGCCGCCATTTCCCGAATTGATCCTCATCGGCGTCTCAACTGGCGGGCCAAACGCCCTTTCCACCATTTTACCAATCATTTCCGCGAATCTCCCCGTTCCTATCCTGCTTGTGCAGCATATGCCTGCCGCGTTCACCAAGTCCTTGGCCGAGCAGTTAGACAAAATCAGCGGGCTTTCCATCAAAGAGGCGATCAATGGCGAAATTCCAATGCCAGGGGAGGTGCTCATAGCCCCGGGAGGTTTCCACTTGGAAATCTTTCGAAACGATGCAGAAAAAATTCAAACTCGCCTCACCAGCAGCCCGCCGGTGCAATCTTGCCGCCCGTCGGCGGATGTGCTTTTTAATTCCGCTGCCAAGTGCAACCTTCGCGGCGCTATTGCCATTATTCTCACAGGGATGGGCTCTGATGGAGCCGATGGCGTGGCAACCTTGCAACATGCATTGCCCACATGGTGCATTGCTCAAGATGCGGCGACATCCACAGTTTATGGAATGCCTCAAGCCATTGCTCAGAGGCACTTAAGCAACGAAATCTTGCCACTCCAAGAAATCGGGCCCCGCATTAATCAACTCTTCAGACTTTAATAAAAAGGGCGATAAATCACAGGGCATATGTTTGATTTCTCTAAAAACCCAAACGATTTGGGAATTCTCTCGCAATATGTTGCGCAAGCCTGCTGCATTCACTTAGGCGAAGAAAAACGCTACCTCTTCGAGGCGCGCCTCGGCAAAATCATCGCCGAAAGCGGAGCCGTGGATATCCCGGATTTCATTCGCATGGCGAAAGCTGATGCCACAGGCCGCCTGCGCGACAAAATCATCGACTCGATGACGACCCACGAGACCTACTGGTTTCGTGACTCGCGGCCTTGGGAATCACTTGAAAATGGGATTCTTCCAGAACTAGGAAAACTTCTTCAGTCCGGTAAAAAATCTCGCATTCGTATCCTCAGCGCTGCCTGCTCCACCGGCCAAGAACCCTACTCCATCGCCCTCCTCCTCCATAAGCTAAAAGCCTCCGGCATCCTGAGCGGGGTGAACCTCTCTTCATTTGAAATTACCGGCTTCGACATCTCGCCGGGAACGCTTTTTTTGGCATCCGCCGGCCGTTACAGCCAACTCGAAATCTCACGCGGCCTCCCGGATTATTGGAAGAACAACTTCTTTGATTCCACTCCAGGAAATACTTGGACATTGAAGCCTGAGATTCGATCGATGGTGACATTCAAAAAAAGAAACCTCCAAGACGATCTCTCGATTCTCGGCCTCTTCGATTTGGTGCTCTGCAGGAATGTCGCCATTTACTTCGAAGAGGATTTTAAAAAAGACCTCTTTACTCGACTTGCGCAGATCATTTTACCTAATGGACACCTCATGCTGGGTGGAACAGAATCCCTCTTCACGCACAAGCATCTCTTTTCAGCGGAAAATGTATCCGGATCATTCTTTTACAGAAGGCAAGTAACCCAATAAAAAAATCCTAATACTTATGGCAACGGAAAAAATCCAACCTCTCAACCCGGCAAAAACCGATTCCTTTGATAACTGGATCGAGAGCATCCGCCAACTCTCCAAGAGCATCTCCAGCAAGATGAACAACTCGCTAAGGCAAATCGACGACATCAACATGCGCGTTCGACTGCTCTCGTTCAACGCGCAGATTCAAGCCGCCAAAGCCGGCGACGCAGGGCGCACCTTCGCCGTTGTCGCCAATGAAATCGGAAACCTTTCCACCAACACGGCACAAGTCGCGGAAGGCCTCGCCGAGGAAACCAAGCACGATATCACGCAGCTCTCCGAAATCAGCGACCGCCTGGATTCCGTCGTGCGCGGTGGGCGCCTTGTCGATCTCGCTCTCACAAATATCGATCTCATCGACCGCAACCTCTATGAGCGCTCGTGTGATGTCCGCTGGTGGGCCACCGATGCCAGTGCGGTCGATGCACTCTCCTCCCCCGGCACAGACTCATCACGCCACGCCTGCGAACGCTTGGGGGTCATCTTGAACGCCTACACCGTTTATTACGACATCGTCTTGTGTGACCTGAACGGCACAGTCATCGCAAACGGCCGCTCCGGAAAATACAAATCCATCGGCATGAATGTGGCTGCCAACGAGTGGTTCCGCAAAGCGCGCACCTCCACAAGCGGCGATGATTTTGGCTTTGAAACAGTCCACGCCTCCCCATTAGTCCAAGGTCAGCACATTCTAGCCTACTCCTGCGGAGTTCGGCGCGAGGGACAATCCAATGGGGAATTAATCGGCGTTCTTGGCATTCTCTTCAACTGGGAAGCACTCGCCCAGACAATCGTCCACCGCACGCCTCTTTCCCAATCCGAAAAGGAAGTCTCGAGAGTTTGTATCGTAGATCCATCCGGAATCATTTTGGCTGACTCAAAAAATGCCATCCTGAAAGACCGCGTAAACATTTCACACCTTGAATCTATCATCCTTCAAGGAAAGGGCTTCATCATCGCCGAAGACCATGGCATTCCCACACTTTACGCGGTGGCGACTGCTCCCGGTTACGAAACTTATTCGACAGGTTGGCATTCGCTGATTATCCAGACTTTGGGAAGTTGATTCGACTATTATGAATTGGCATTACTTGAAATTTTTAATAAACTTCGATTCAGATTCTCTCCCAAAACTATGAAAGTCCTAGCCGTTGATGACTCCATGCTTATTCGGCGCATCGTAGCGTCCGCAGCCTCGGTTTTAGGTGCCGAATGCATTCCCGCAGAGGATGGCCACATAGCCCTTGGCGTCCTCGAAGCCGACCCACAGGGGTTCTCCCTCGTTTGCCTGGATTGGAACATGCCGAACATGAATGGGCTCGAATTCCTCACTCGCATCCGCGCCGACGAACGCTGGAAAACGCTCCCCGTTCTCATGCTAACCACAGAAGGCAGCAAGGATGCCATCATCACAGCCATCAAGGCCGGCGCCACGGCCTACATGACGAAGCCGTTTTTCGAAAAGGATCTCACAACCAAAATGCTCGACTGCTTGGGCATGGGCTTTGAGTAGCACCCGGCGAATGAGACGGTCCCTTATACCGGTCGTCTTGGCATTTGCCGTATGCCAGAGCGCACTTGCCGGGAAGATTCCGACGATCGACGCCCGCAAAACGGACAAACTTTTTGCATCCGTCGGAAAAGAAGTCGTGGTGCGGGGAAAAGTAATCTCCGTGGGCAGAAGCGACGCCGACAAAATCCGCTTTCTGGACTTCACCACCGACCGCGAGCGCGGATTCGTGGCAGCGATTTTTCCAGCCGCCTACAAAGCCATAGGCGATCTCGAAAAATACAAAAACCAACGCGTGGAAGTGCGCGGAATTCTCGAAGCCTACAAAGCCAAGACACAAATCAAGGTCACCAAGGCATCCCAACTGACGATCCTACCCCAGAAATAGCGCGATTTGTAATCTGGGAGGGGCATCGTCTCGCATGCCCCATTTTTCAGCCGCGCAGCGGCGTCTCTCACATTCCGGCCGGCAGCATCTGAATTTCCCCAAGACTCAACTCCCGCCAACTTCCACAAACCAAACTCCCGAGCAAGACTCCCCCAATCGCCACGCGGATCAACCGCAGCGTGGGATGCCCCACCGCAGCCGTCATGCGCCGCACCTGCCTGTTACGCCCCTCGCGCAGGCGCAACTCGATCCAGAAATCCTGCACATTTTTGCGAAAGCGAACCGGCGGATCGCGCGGCGGAAATTCCGGCTGGGGATCCAAAACCCGGGCCGCCGCCGGCAGTGTGGCCTTGCCGTCAAGCACGACGCCGTCGCGCAGCTGCCCCAGCGCTGATTCCTCAGGCAACCGCTCCACAAGCACATGGTAGGTTTTTTCCACATGGTTCGCGGGTGAGAGCAAACGCGCATTCCAACGCGCCTCGTCCGAGAGCAACAGCAATCCCTCAGAGTCCGCATCCAGACGCCCAATAGGATAAACCCCCTTCGGAAATCCAAACTCCGCCAGCGGACGGTTCGCGCTGCCATCCGGCGTGAACTGCGAGAGCACGCCATAGGGTTTGTGGAAGGCCAGGATCAAAGGATCTTGAGACGCGTGAGGTCTTGCGAGTCGACAACGCCGATCGGATGCCGCCGCTCATTGAGCACCACGAGATCATCGATGCGGTGACGCTCCAGAATTTGAAGAGCCTCGGCGGCGAGCTTGTCACCATCCACCGTCACCGGCCGCAAACTCATAAAATCCCCCACCGGCGCATTGCCGATACTTGGGTTTTCTGGAAAGTGCCTTGCGAAGTCGCCGTGGGTGAAGATGCCGGCGAGCGTGCCATCCTGATGGGTGACGACGGCAGCACCCGCCCGCTTGGATGTCATAGCCTGGATAGCCTCCACAATGGGCATGTCAGGCGAAATCATCGCCATCTCCCCGACCGGCCGCATGATTTGATTGACTCGCAGAAGCAACGAGCGCCCGAGGCTACCTCCAGGATGGAACCTTGCAAAATCCTCTTTTTGAAATCCTCGGCTCTCGAGTAGCACCATCGCCAGCGCATCGCCGAGCACCAGCATAGCGGTCGTGCTCGATGTCGGCGCCAGATTCAACGGACACGCCTCCTGCGTCACGGAAACGTCCAGCACGACCTGTGCGGCCTTGGCGAGGGAGGACTTGTTGTCACCGGTGATTGCGATAATCGGCAAACCGAAGCGGACGATGGCAGGCAGAACGGCAAGCAACTCCTGCGTCTCCCCGCTGTAGCTCAGGGCCAGCACGACATCCCCGTCGGCAACGATGCCGAGGTCGCCGTGCAAGGCGTTCAGCGAATTTAGAACGACCGCCGTGCTGCCCGTGCTGGTGAGCGTGGCAGCGATCTTCTCGCCGATGTGTCCGGATTTTCCGACGCCAAGAACAACGACTTTGTTGCGCCGCTCGACAGCTGCCTTGATGAGATCAACGGCCGCCACAAACTGGCCATCCAAGCGCGCCGAAGTGGCTTCCACCTCAGAAAGCTCGATCTCAAAAACGCGACGCGCCAGCTTCAAGTAGTCCATGCTAGAAATCATGCGAAACCCCGCCCCGCCATGCAAGGGCGCAGGCTAAAAGACGTCCAGTTCGTCCAACCCGTCGAGCACGATCTGCGACCAGGTTTCGAAGGCATCGCGCCGCGCGAGTAAATCCGCACGCGTGGCAAAGCCTAACTCGGCAATCGCCTTCTCCCCGGCACTCACGCTGTCATTTTCCAAATCGACGATGTGCACGATACCCAAATGGACCCGCCCAACCTCGCTCGAATCATCATTGATCAAAGCAACCGCCCGCTCGGTGAAGCCGCCGCCGAGTCGCAATTCCTCGCTGATCTCGCGCTTCACGGCATTGTGGTAGGTCGCTTGATCGAAATGCTGGCATTCATCCGTGTCGTTCACATGGCCGCCGATACCGATCGAAGACTTCGCCACGAGCCGCTTCTCGCCGGATTTTGCACCACGTGTGTAGTGCAGGATGCGCCCACCATGCCGGAAAACAGCGTAGGGAATGATCTGCTTGAGCGAGGGATCCTCCTCCGCCGCGCTGCGAGGCACAAAGAAATTGTTCTCCTTTTTCATGAAGGCAGGCAGGTAGTCATCCACCTTCCGACAGAGTCCCTGAAAGCTTCCCAAGCCGTCAAAAAATTCCCGTTTCACCACCAATACCTGTTCCTCATTTTTGCTCATGGCCGCAGACATTGCCGCGACCGCCCGAACCCGCAAGGGAAAACTTCGCCGTGCACAAGAAAGCCTCGTTTTTCTTCCCCTTGCATCAATAGGGGGGTTTCTGTGACAGTAGTGGGGATGACAGATGAACTCGCCCAAGCCGTTGAGAGCGGCGCCCTCGATAAAAAAACTGCCGACAGGCTCGCCCGCCTCACGCCCGGATCCTACTGC
>JAPLTI010000350.1 GCA_026398285.1 Verrucomicrobiota bacterium | reverse complement strand
CCACACTCCGTAATGCAATTTCATCGGGCGGGAGGTTGATCTACCCCAAGACAGATACCGGTGATTACGGATTTGTGGCTGAATTTGAGGACTCAGAGGGAAACTGCATAGCACTTCACATGAAAAAGCCATAATGCCGAAGCAATGCGGTGGGTTTTTGGAGAGTTTGGGGCACGAAACTGAGGGGCTTGATTCGTAGTTTTGAAATAAGCCATCTGTTTTGTAACAGTTTACTGTGGAGTCTTATGTCGGGCATGGGGTGTTCCAGGGCGGCTCGTCCCATTCAGCAAAAAAACTTGATTGATCACGAGTGCCACTCTAGTATCACTGCATGCGAACCGAACTCGTGACGACGCTCAAGCGCAAAGCAACCGATGTCATTTCCCAGCTTGCCAGTGACCAAGAGCCCGTGCTCATCACGCAGCATGGGCTACCTGCCGCTTATCTCATTGATGTGAAGATGTATGAGGGAATGCAGAATCGATTGACGCTCCTTGAGGGTATCGCTCGCGGTGAAAAAGCCATTCTGGAGAAGCGGGTTCTTTCCCATAAGGAGGCAAAACAGAGGATGGCACGATGGCTCGCATAATCTGGACTGAACCTGCCCTCCAGGATCTTGATGAGATCGCGGACTACATTTCCCTCGATAAGCCAGCAGCTGCGAGCAAGTTTGTTCAGCGAGTATTTGATCGAATCGAACAACTTGCGAATCACCCAGAGAGTGGTTCAGAGCCTGCTGAGCTCAAAGGCACTCAATATCGCCAACTTGTCATTCCACCAGTTCGGATTTTCTATCGCGCACAGAATGAGGTTGTTTACATCGTTTACGTGATGCGGCCATTTGAGCAGGAGTCACGCGCCACGGGCATTCGCTAAAAAAATATTACAAATGAGCAATATACTGATCAAAACTGCAATCCGAACGCTTTTCGCTTTCACAAATCGCGACAAAGCACTGGAAAAAAGTGAAATTGTCTTGCGGCAATATGCAAAACTTGCCGACGGATTATCGAAAGAAGCGGGGCAGCGTTGCGTTGAAGTCCCGCCAATGCGGGGCGTCGATGAGGATATGCGAAAGTGGTCGTTTTTTATGATCTTGGAACACAATGCGATTGTGAACAGAAGCATCACAGCCACAGTCATTCAGCTTGCAAGAGGAGAGAAATTAAGCGGACCGGCGACGATGAATCCCAAGACAGATGTCATGCCCTCGTCGTCGGCAGATGCCTCACAATTCAAGGATTTTGCGGATTCTGTGACCAGCCACATTGAAGCCGTGAAGAGTTTAAAGCGGCTACGAGGCACGAGGACATCGCCGCATCCGGTCTTTGGAGATTTTGACGCTCACAAGTGGAACTGCATGTTTTCATTCCATCTGGGGCTGCACCTGCCACAGGCCGAGTATGTCGTAGGCAAGGCTATGGCAGATCGGTAATCCGGAGCGGGTCAGTTCCAGGGGGCACTCACTCGGGCGTTCCGTTACGCGCCATCGCCGGGCGGCTTGAACAAAACGCGACTCGGACGACTGTAGCCAAGTTGCCTTCAGAGCGCGCCGCAGAGCAACGAAACCGCGCAAATCAGAAGACCCGCCAGAGGCTACCAGAAGATCGCATAGAGACAGAGCGTGAGAACGACGATGGCGATGCCGATGATTTTTGCGGATCGGGAGGATTCGAGTTTTATCAAATCCGTCGTCGGCAGGACAACCGGCTTTGCC
>JAPLTI010000285.1 GCA_026398285.1 Verrucomicrobiota bacterium | reverse complement strand
AGTTGGATTGGATGCGGCGACATCAGCCCGCCGTCCATTCCAACGCCAGGCGCCTCTGCTTGATTAGCGATTTCTTGACTCTCTGGCTCACCGGACGGCATGTTACCGAAGCCTCTGTGGCTGGTCTCACCGGGCTGCTTGACATTCATAAACTGGAGTGGTGGCCTGCGACCTGTGAGAAAATGCAACTCGTTCGCGGGTGTTTTGCGGAAGTGGTTCGGGCTGGCACGGATTTGGGGTCGATTCTTCCCGAGGTGGCCGATGCCTGGCATCTCTCGCATTCATGCCGAGTGGTCGCGGGCTGCCTGGATCAGTATGCCGGTGCCATTGGTGCGGGAAATCACATGCCAGGGAAGGTGTCCGAGACAACGGGGACCGTCCTGGCTACCGTGAGGTGCTCGGATGTCTATGCTTCTGAGATTCCTGGGGTCTATCAAGGGCCGTCATTTCGCGAGGGGTTGTATTGGCAGATGGCCGTGGAAGGTCGCGGTGCCAGTTTGCTTGAGGATTTTCGCAATTTGCAACCCGATCGCCCTGAGTTTCCTGTGCTCGATGCCGAGGCGGATTTGACTCCGCCCGGCGCGTTAGGTTTGCGATTGATCCAACCTTTTCATGGCGATCCCAAGGATTCCTTTTCGGGTCTCACCCCTGAACACACGCGGGGACACATGGTGCGCTGCATCATGGAGGCCGTGGCCTTTCGTCTCGAGGAACACCTCAAGCGCTTATGTGGTGAGGATTTGCCCGTGAGTCTCCGTTGTTGCGGGGGAGCCACGCGCAGTCGCGGATGGCTTCAAATCAAAGCGGATGTCTTGAACATTGCGTGCGCGCCACCGGCTTGCCCTGAGCCCGCTTGCCTCGGAGGGGCGCTTCTTTCTGGCTATGGAATGGGCTGGAATTCTCCCCAAGATTGGCCATGTCACATCAACGCCGCAAACCTCATTCCGCCTCGACCTCAGGTGCATGAAATTTATCAAGCACAACACAAGTAAAAAATCCCCTCGATGAACACAGCTGAAACAAAAACCTACCACTGCGGCACGCTATCCTATACAAAAAAAGGGCTTATTGTCCTCTTTGCATGGCTTTTATGGGGTGATTTCTGTTTTACAATGATGGAGGCCGTCGTGCCAAGCATCGTGCCGCTCAAGCTCAAGGAACTGGGCGCTTCGAGCTCTTTTATTGCTCTCATGATGAGCACGCTGCCTGGTATTTTCAATACCACCATTTGCCCATGGGTCAGTTTCAAGAGCGATCGTCACCGTGGAAAATGGGGCAGGCGCATGCCTTTCATGATCTACACGATGCCGTTTTTGGTTTTATCCCTTTTATTCATTGGTTTTAGCGATCAGCTCGGCGGTTGGCTGCATGGTCTTTTTCTCTCCGGAGGCACAATCACTCGCAGCACGGTAATCATTGCTTTGTTGGCCATTTTCCTTGGGATGTTTGATCTCTTCAATATGTTTGTGGGGTCTGTTTACCATTGCATTTTCAATGATGTCGTTCCTCGCGAGTTTATCGGAAAATTCATGGGCTGGTTCCGTGTGGTGGGAGTCTTAAGCTCCGCTGGCTATCAATACTTTATTTTCAAATATGCGCTCAGTCACATGACCGAGATTTATGTCGGAGCGGGCTTGCTGTATCTCGTGGGGTTTGGGGCCATGTTTTTAAATGTGAAAGAGGGAACATATCCTCCCCCGGAGGATGACGGGGAGGCGCCCAGTCTTAAGAAAGATATTAAGATGTTTTCAAAA
>JAPLTI010000366.1 GCA_026398285.1 Verrucomicrobiota bacterium | reverse complement strand
GTGGCGGCGAAGAAGACGTCCCTGCCGGTGAGGCTGGCCCCTGCCAGGGAGGCTGTGCCGTTGAGGCTGGTGCTGAAATTTGTATTCAGCCAGCTGGGGCCGGCTTCACCTGTCCAATAGGCGTCGTTCGAGCTTACCGTCGCCGTGAGCTTGAGCCATGTGGCGTCGGAACTGAGGCTGAAGGTGTAGCCTGTCTGTGGGGTGTAGGTGCCAAGGCTCCATGTGCCATTGAGACCGCCGGTGGCGGTGAGGAGCGTCCAGGTTTGAGGAGCGGAAATGGAGTTGAGGAGGTTCAGGTTCACGGTATTTGTGCCGTTCAGACTGGCTGCCTGGCCGAAGATAAGGCTGTCCGATGTGCTGCTGCTCAGATCCACGTCGAAGGAAAGCTTGGCTGTGCTCAGCGAGATGCCGGAGCTGCCGAGAGTGATCGTGCGGGTGTCACTATCGGCGAAGCTGAGTGTGGAGGAGTTGGTGGCATTGAGGCTGGTGATAGCCGAAGACAGGGCGCCTGCGCCGCTGAAGAGGAGGGTGCCTCCACCGGTGGACTGTATGCCGCCGGCGTTGGTGTTTGTTCCAGCAAGGGTGGTTGTGATACCGGCTCCTGTGGAGTGCAGGATATTTCCAGCTCCGCTGATGTTGTTTGCGAGGCTTGTGGACGAGGTGTGGGCGAGTTGGAGGGTGGCGTTTCCCGCGACGGTCACATTGGCGCTACCAAGGCTGCCGGATGTTCCAGAGAGGGTGAGCGTGCCAGCATTGATGGCAGTGCCGCCGGAGTAGGTGTTGGCACCAGAGAGGGTGAGCGTGCTGCTGCTGCCGTTTTGCGTGAGCACGCCGGTGCCGGAGACGATGCCCGAGAGCGTCTGGTTGTTTGCGCCGGAGTAGGTGAATGTCGCGTTATTGGTGATGTTTCCAGAGTCAGTGCCGCCACCGAGGCGGCCGGTGGAGGCGAGTTCGAGTGTGCCGGCGTTGATCGTGGTGCTGCCGCTGTAGGTGTTGTTGCCGGAGAGGGCGAGTGTGCCAGTGCCAAGTTTGGCGAGGGCGCGGGCCCCGCCGCTGGCGCCTGTCGTATCGGCAATGACATCGGCGATGGCGAAGTTGCCGCCGCTGGCGTTGGTGGTGTCGAAGCCGAGAATCGCGCCGGCGTTCATGCCGTTCGTGGAGTTACTGCTGGCAGCAAGGTTCGTGAGCAGGGAGGTGACGTTGCCGGTCGTGAATTCGCCGGTCCCGCCGACATTGAAGGCGAGCGTGGTGCCATTACCCGCGCGGATGTTCGCAGCCGTCCAACTCGCCGTAGTGCCGTTGTAGAGGGATGCGGTTTTGGCAAATTGCAGCGTGCCGGCGCTGACCGTCGTCGCGCCGGTGTAGGTGTTGTTGCCGCCGAGCGTGAGCGTGCCGCTGCCTTGCTTGGTCATGCCGCCGCCAGCACCCGAAATAACGCCTGCATAGGTGGTAGAGGTGCTGTCGCCGACAAGCATCGTCTTCGTCGTGCCCAATGTGACTGAGGAACCGGCGACACCGGAGAGCGACTTGATGATGGGTGTGGTTCCATTCATGGTGGAGACATCCAAGACTGAGACGGCGGAGCCGGAGAGGATGATCGCGCTATTCTCAAGTCTGCCAGTGTTGTTAAAACTGAGCGTGCCAAAGGAAATCGTCGTGTTTCCGGTGTAGGTGTTAGTTCCATCCAGACGCACATTGTTTGTTTGCCCGCTCGTGCCTCCACCAGTCAACACGACATTCCCGGTGCCCGTAATGCCATTCGTGATGGTCTGCGTGCTGGCACCGATTCGATTCCATACCAGCGTGCCGTTATTGGTAATCACGGTGGCAGCGTTGAGGGAGCCTTGATTTGAGCCAGTGCCGAGTTGCAGCGTGCCGC
>JAPLTI010000131.1 GCA_026398285.1 Verrucomicrobiota bacterium | reverse complement strand
GTCAGGGGCCATGGACTGCGGACCGGCGAACCCCGCCAGGGCAGGAATGCAGCAACGGTAGTCAGCTCCTCTTTGCCGTGGTCCTCTGACACCCCCTCCCCTTCCTCAGCCTCTCGAACAATTGTTACGAAATCGCAATTCATGGCGGCTTGAGTTTTGCACCACCTCTGCTCAGGTCGACGGCCGTGGAATCTGATATCGAAGCCTCAGTGATCGGCGGGCGCTATGTGATCGACCGCAAGCTCGGCTCTGGCGGTGAGGGCGCCGTTTACCTCGCATATGACCAGCTTTTGAATCGTCATGTGGCGATCAAAAGCGTGCATACCGGCGCCGAGGCGCTCACGGATGCCTCGGGAGCCTTCAACGAAGCCAAGCGCCTCGCGAGCCTCCAGCATCCAAATATCGTGACGATCTTCGACTTCCTGCCCTCCCACGAAAATGTGTTTGTGGTGATGGAATTCATCAATGGCGAAAGCCTGGACAACCTGAGCCAGCCTATGGAGGTGCGGGTGTTTTTGGAATTTGCACGCCAGTGTCTGGATGCGCTCGGAGCGGCCCACTCACTGGGCATGGTGCACCGCGACATCAAATCGGCGAATATCATGGTCACTTGGACCGAGGGCGGTGATGCACGGGTCAAGCTTCTGGATTTCGGCCTCGCGAAGGTCATGACGGCTCCATCCGAGCAAACACTGGACCACTCGGGCGCACTGACCGGCTCGATCTACTTCCTGTCGCCCGAGCAACTCAATTGCCAACCGATCGACCACCGCGCCGACTTCTACTCTCTGGGCTGTGTTTTTTACCGCGCACTCACCCTGCGGAACCCGTTTCAAGGCGTCGGCATTCCGAGCATCATCGCCGCACATTTGCAGCACGACTTCATCCCGCTCGCCGAGTATCGGCCGGATTTGCCTACGGCCCTCGCGGCCTGGGTTGAAAAGTTTTTTTCATTCTCCCCGGATGACCGACCAGCGCATGCAGCCTCTGCGCTTGTGGACTTGGAGCGATTAAAAAATCCGCGACCCGCAGCAAACAAACCGGCTGCCAGACCAGCACCACCAAAGCAGGCCGTTCCAGCCAAGCCAGTGCGACGCTTTCCGATGTGGATTGCTGCGGTGGTGACAACCCTGGCGATTGCTGGAATTTTTGCAGCGGCCAGCCTTAGCCAAAGCAAAACGCCGCCGCCGCCAGCCGAAGAAGGCGAGGAGAGGGACATGTTTACCGCTGGAGAGCGCGTAGCCATCGGCCGCCGAGATGGAAAAACAGCAACGGTTACGGGCGAAATCGGGCAGTTCCGGGAAGAGGGCTCGCGGCGTTTCCTGACCTTTAAGGGAGCCGACTCCGAAGATGTCGCGCTGTGTTTTGTTGATTCCGAGAAGGGGAATTTCTCCAGAATTCTTCTCAAAACCTTCGTTGGAGAGAAAGTGACGGCAACGGGCGTTGTTTCAAAAGACGGCAAAAGATTGCTTCTGGAAGTGCCAAACATGAGCCAACTTTCACGGCAGGTTCTTGCAGAACCACAGAACAAACCTAAAGCTCCATGAAATCTCCTCTTCGCACCATCACCCGCCTTCTCGCCCTTTTCATCCTCTCGACCTGCCTTTCCTGGTGGTGGTTCAGCGGTGCCGACATGGGATGGACGAAGACCTATGTCACGATCCCTGCAACGGATGAAATCACCGGTATCCCTTATGAAGTGAAGAAGGAAAAATTCGTGCCCGGAGTGGACTTCGTCGCGGTCGGAATCGGCTTGTCTTTCGGGATTTTCGCCGCCAGCTTCCTGTTTTCACCAAAAACTCCAAAAATCCAAAAGCCATGAAAATCCAAGTCCTCGCACTCACTGCCCTACTCGCCACCCAAGCCTTCGCCGATGAGATCGCCTTCGACTTCAAGGATCCGAAAGGAGTCAACAATATCGTCTTCAAACTCGACGCCCCGCTGGAGTCCATAAGCGGAACGACGAATGGCATCAGCGGCACGATATCTGCCGATCCAGCCGAACCGGAAGACATCGAAGGAAAAATTATCGTCGACGCAAAAACCCTCACTGTTCCGAATCCTCTCATGCAGGAACACATGCTCGGAGCAGACTGGCTCGACACGGCGAAACACCCCGAGATCACTTTTGAGATCAAGGAAGTCTTGAATTCTAAGAAGGACGGAAACTCTGGCACGGCGAATGTGAAGGGTGTTTTCACCATGAAGGGTGTATCGAAGGAAATCACCGTCCCGGTGACAGTCACTTACCTTCCGGGTCGTCTCGGGGATCGCACCGGCGGCAAGATGCAGGGCGATCTCCTCGTCGTTCGCACAAATTTCCAAATCAACCGTGGTGATTATGGAATCAAACAGGGTGAGAACCTCGACAAAGTCTCTGATGTGATCGACATCTCACTCGCCCTCGCGGGTTCGGCACCAAAGAAGTAAGAAGCCATTGAGTGCCTCCTTCACGCTCGAAGCCTCGCAAGGCGGGGCACGAGCGGCGACCGTCCATACGCGCCGAGGCCCTGTTCAGACACCGATCTTCATGCCGGTCGGGACTCAGGCCACCGTGAAGGCAATGAGTCCGGACGAACTGCGTGGCTTGGGCGCGCAGATCATTCTGGGGAATACCTACCACCTCCATGTCCGACCGGGCGAAAAGCTCATCGCCCGCCTTGGGGGTCTGCATCGTTTCATGTCGTGGGACCGCCCGATCCTCACGGACAGCGGCGGGTTTCAAGTTTTCTCCCTCGCGAAGCTCCGCAAAATCACTGAGCAGGGGGTCCATTTCCAGAACCACTTGGATGGCACACCGACATTCATTGGCCCTGAGACTTCCATGGAAATCCAACGCGAGCTGGGCTCCGACATCGTCATGCTTTTCGACGAATGCCCTCCGCACCCGTGCAGCCATGAGGATGCCTCGAAGAGTCTGGATTTGACCCTGCGCTGGGCGCGCCGTTGCCGGGATTGGTGGGACGCCCAACCGCTCGAAGGCCGACCACTTGTCTTTGGAATCGTGCAGGGTTCCTCACATGCCGATCTAAGGGAAAAAAGCGCACGAGCCCTTGTGGAAATAGGCTTCGATGGCTACGCCGTGGGCGGCGTGAGCGTCGGCGAGCCGGAGAACGAGATGTTCCGCGCCGTTGAGAATGCCGTCCCCTTCCTGCCGGCGGATCATCCGCGCTACGCCATGGGGCTCGGCACACCGCCGCAGATTATCGAAATGATCGCGCGGGGCGTGGATATGTTCGACTGTGTGTTGCCGACCCGCTTGGCGCGGAACGGAACAGCCTTCACAGCCACAGGCACCATCAATCTTAAGAACGCGCCATTCGCCGAGGATACCGGCCCGATCGAGGCAGGGTGCGAATGCCACGCCTGCCGGAACTTTACCCGCGCCTACCTGCGGCACCTTGTGAAAGCAGAAGAAATCCTCGGCCTTCGGCTGATATCGATCCACAACCTCCACTTCTACCTCAACCTGACACGCCAGGCGCGGGAGCATATTTTGAAGGGCACCTTCCAAGCATTTCGCGAGCAATTCGTGGCCGGATATCAAACCCGCCCGGAATCTCAGATTTAGCCCGGGCTCAGCGCCAGAAGGCTTTCACAAAAGCGAGCCAGACCTTGTAGCGGGGCACTTTCACGCCCACGCCAAGCGGATGTTGCGCGACAAGGGCGAGGGTTTGATTGGCGAGGTCGAGTGGCAGCGCGCAGGCCGCACGGAGGGCGCGAGGCTGGATGGCAGCGGTGTATTCGGCGGCGGATTGCAGCAACTCGGTGACATGCTGCATTTCCACATAGAAACGCTCGTCGGGAATGTAAATGCGGCCCGCGTCGGCATCCGAGCGGCGGTCCCTCAAGATGTTGACGAACTGCAATGCCTGACCGAAACGGCGGGCGAGCGGCAGCATTTCCTCAAGCGGCTTCGTGGAGTAATCCGGCACATGCTTGAAGCACAGCCGTGTCCAAAATTCGCCCACGCTGCCGGCAACAAGATAGGTGTATTTCTCCAGTTCCACCGGGGTCAAAGGCGCGGCAGGGGTGTCGGCGGATGGAACCACAAAGCGCTCCACATCGAAAATCTGGCCCTGAAGAATAATACGCCATTGGGCAATGATCTCATCGCGCTCGGGAAGAGTTTGCAGCGCCTCCAGCAAGCGCGGCATGAGGTTAAGCAACTCACGCTCGGCTCCGCCGAGACCAAGATCCGGAGACTTCTCAGGAAAAAGATCGGGTAGCCCGCGCAGAAGCGCGAGGCGCTGGAAGTCCGGCGCAGTCGAGGCATCGGCAATGGTGTCCGAAGCCCGCGCCAGCATGTAGGCCAGAGAGAGGGCAGGACGGAGTTGCGCCGGCAGAATGCGCAACGAGAGCTGAAACGAGCGTGCGACCCGCTTGAGCAAGGTCTCGAAGGCGTAGGTGTCCAGCACCGTGAGGGTGAGTGGACGCGGAGAGGATTCTTCTTGAGTCACAGCCAACTGCAGTAGGTTTGGGCCAATGCCCGCGAGACTTCGCTGATGCGCGTCTGCGTTTGGTCGAGGTATTGATGGAGGCCCGATTGGAAAATGCTGTCCACCGTCGTGTAGTCGAGCGTCGAACGCAGCATTCCTGAGAGCCTCTCGGCTTCGTTGCTGAAATGCCCACGCTCGCTACCGGAAATGCTGTGGAGTGCCTGGTCAAGCGCATCCACACTGAAGCGGATCGAACGGGGGAAGCTGTCGTGGAGTATTAAAAAACCAGCGACCTCCCAACTGGTAACGCGCCCGTGAAAAAGCTTCAGGTAAGCCTCCATCGCGCTGCAGGAGCGGAGCACAGCCATCCACTGCGTGATGTCCACGTTGCCGCCCACGCGCTCTTCGCTTGGCAGGAGAACATGGTATTTGAAATCCAGAACGCGGGATGTGGCATCCGCCCGCTCGATGTATTTTCCCGCCTGCAGGAAGTGCCAACCCTCGCCATGCGTCATGGTCGCGTCGGTGATGCCTTGGAAGGAGTGAAATTGGTCGACAAGGCTGCGGTAGAAGCCGATCGGGCTTTCACGGAAGGCTGCACGGGCGGCAGGGCTCTGGAGGTGGAGATAAAGGCGATTCAACTGTTCCCACATCTCGCTGGATATCTGCTCGCGCACGGTGCGGGCATTTTCACGGGCGAGCGTCACAGACGATAAAATCGAACTGGAGTTCGCTTTTTCGAATGTCACGAATTCCATCACCGTGTCGCCATTCAATTCCCCATGTTGGCTCTCGAAAAGCTCCTGCTCGGCAAGAGTCGAAAGTATGGGCCGCCAGAGGTCGTTGGCGCCATTTGCACTCTGATCCTCGGAATCGAGCACGAGTTGGATATTCACATCGAGGATGCGCGCGCTCGACTCGGCCCGCTCGATGTAGCGGCTCAGCCAGAAGCAGGAATCGGCAACGCGACTCAGCATGTGGCCTCCGATTCGTCGAGAACCCAAGTGTCTTTGCTGCCCCCGCCCTGCGAGGAGTTGACGACCAGCGACCCCTTGCGCATGGCTACACGCGTGAGCCCGCCGGGCACAATCGTTGTTTTTTTACCCATGAGAATGTAGGGCCGCAAATCGATGTGGCGGCCTTCGAATTTTCCATCGAAATAGCAGGGTGAGCGAGAGAGGCTGATGACCGGCTGCGCGATGTATCCACGGGGATCGGCACTGATCGCCGCGCGGAATTTTTCGATCTCCTCGCGAGTGGCGCTTGGACCGATCATCATCCCATAGCCACCACTCTCGTTGGCAGCCTTGACGACAAGATTCTCCAAGTTTTCCAAAATGAATTTCCGGTCGGAATCCACAGCCGAGAGGTAGGTCTCGACATTCGGAAGGATCGGATCCTCGCCGAGGTAGAATTTGATCATCGCCGGCACATAGTAGTAGGTCACCTTGTCATCGGCGACGCCGGTGCCGAGGGCATTGCAGAGGTTCACATTGCCTTCGCGATAGGCGTTCACAATTCCAGGAACGCCGAGCACGGAATCCTTGCGGAAGACGGTGGGATCCAAAAAATCGTCATCGATGCGGCGGTAAATGACATCGACTTTTTTCAACCCCTTCGTGGTTTTCATGTAAACGCAGGCGTCCTTCACCACGAGATCCTGACTGACCACGATTTCGATTCCCATCGAGCGAGCGAGGAACGAATGCTCGAAGTAGGCGGAGTTGTAGATACCCGGCGTGAGCACCACCACGGTCGGATCAGGATTTCCCTGCGGAGCCACATAGCGCAGCACTTCGAGGAGTTCCTGAGGATAGCGGTCTACCGAACGCACGGCATGTCGGCTGAAAAGTTTCGGAAACACGCGCTTCATCGCCTGGCGGTTTTCAAGAAGATAGGAAACGCCGGACGGGCAGCGTCCATTATCCTCAAGGACCATGTAGGTGCCATCAGCCCCGCGGATGAGGTCCGACCCGCAAATGTGGATGTAAATATCGTGGGGCACATCGAGCCCGACCAACTCGGGGCGGTAGTGCTTGGCCGTGCGAATGATCTCCAGCGGGATCACTCCCTCCTTCACGATCCGTTGATCGTGGTAGATGTCGTGCAAAAAAAGATTCAGCGCGCGCAAGCGCTGCTCCAGCCCTCGCTCAATCAAGCGCCACTCGTCAGCCGGAATGATGCGCGGCACAAGATCGAACGGCATGATGCGCTCAGTGCCCTCATCGCCGCTGTAAACCGTAAAGGTAATACCTTGGTTGAGGTAGGTCTTTTCCGCCAGAGCCCGCTTGGACTCGAACGAGGCGGAGTCCATTTCCGAGAAACGCTCCAAAATTTTTGAATAGTGTGGGCGAACGGTTCCATCCGCCTCAAACATCTCATCGAAAAATCCCCCTGTTTCGTAGTGACCGAAAAATCCCTTCATCCTGGGCGGGAGCATTGTGGATCAAAACGCTGGAGGGAAGCGAAAAAATCAGCGTCCTGAGGATTGGAGCGGATCTTGATTATACGGCGACTGGACGCTGGAGAATTTCGGATACACAAAACGGGAGACCGTCGAATTGGCCCGCGTGACGCCGCGCACTTTGGTGAGCCCTTTGTCGCGAAGAAAAATCAGCGAGGCAGCGAGCAAGCCGCTTCCCACGCCGCGATTCCGGTATTCGTGGAGAATCATCGGGCCGCTGAGCAGGTGATTTCCTGCGTCTGGGTTGGCATCAAGGAGCGAGGCCCCGATGACACGCTGGCCGTGAAGAGCCACAATGCAGGAGGGATCCGGTCTGTCGAAGGCTTCTTCAACATAGCGCCCCATGCCCTCTTCGAGCCTGCGGCTGATGTCCCCCCATGCCGTATCCATCGCGAAGGCCGTGAGCAAAACCTTGAGAGCAGTCTCCTCCTCCCCCTTCTCCGCGGGTCGCAGGATGAGGGGTGGAACGGACGGCACAGGCAACTCCAGAGAGGCAAGCTCCCATTCAAAACAAATCCAGGAAATCATTTCAGCATATCTTCAAAGCAAGACCGGATGAAGCGTTCAGGAGCACTGAACAACCCGGCCGCATGACCATACCCTCCCTCACAGCACAGAGCAAATCTGCGCCAAGTCGGAAAATGAACGATCCGCGAGCGAGTGCGTATCCCAAAATACAGTCGCAGGGTCAATGGAAAACCCCTCTGCTCAAAAGAAAAAAACAATTTCCCCGCGCTGGACAAAAAATAAGCCCTCCTCTAACCCTAGCGGCTCACTCACGAAAACCATGATCGACACCATCGTATCCGCACTCGGCGACAAAGCCGATTACCTCCTCAAGCATACTTCCAAAACCGTATCCAAAGATTTGCTCCACCTGCCGGGACCAGACTTTGTCGACCGCATTTTCTCATCATCCGACCGCAATCAGCGTGTCATCAACAATCTTCAACGTATCTACAATTTCGGCCGCCTTGGAGGCACGGGGTATGTTTCGATTCTCCCGGTGGACCAAGGCATCGAGCACTCCGCCGGAGCCAGCTTCGCAAAAAACCCCGCTTATTTTGATCCGGAAAACATCGTGAAATTGGCCATCGAAGGCGGTTGTAATGCGGTTTGCTCGACATTCGGCGTGCTTGGCGCTGTCTCCCGCAAATACGCGCACAAGATTCCGTTTCTCGTTAAAATCAACCACAACGAGCTCCTCACCTATCCGAACGCCTTCAAGGAAATTCTTTTCGGCAAGGTGAAGACAGCGTCCGACATGGGAGCGGCAGCCGTCGGGGCCACGATCTATTTCGGCTCGGATGACGCCCACCGCGAAATCGTCGAGGTCGCAGAGGCCTTCGCCCTTGCCCATGAACTCGGCATGGCAACCGTTCTTTGGTGCTATCTCCGCAACCCGGCCTTCAACATCAAAGGCGACAAAGACTATCACGTCTCGGCAGACCTCACCGGCCAAGCGAACCACCTTGGCTGCACGATCCAAGCCGATATCATCAAACAGAAGCTCCCCGAAAACAACGGCGGCTTCAAGGCACTCAACACCGGTGGATCCAGCTACGGCAAACTCGACGAGCGCATTTACACGGAACTCACCAGCGAGAACCCAATCGACCTCTGCCGCTACCAAGTGGCGAACTGCTACATGGGCCGCGCAGGTCTGATCAACAGCGGCGGGGCCAGCGGCAAGAACGACTTCAACGAAGCCATCTACACTGCCGTCGTAAATAAACGCGCCGGCGGCACTGGCCTCATCTCCGGCCGCAAGGCCTTCCAGCGCCCGATGGACGAGGGAGCCAAGCTCCTCCACGCCATTCAGGATGTTTACCTCTGCAAAGATGTGACGATCGCCTGATCGCACCAGACTCAAAAACACACCGGCCGCGTCGGGGGTTTAACTCCCGTAACGCGGCCGGTTTTTTTGTGTTCAAAAAATGGGGGCAGCCGGATTCGAACCGACAACCAAGCGGTTATGAGCCGCCTGCTCTAACCGTTGAGCTATGCCCCCGTGTGATTCGAGCGAATAGCAATATGCCTAATTTTTTATTGCCGGCAAGCCTTCAGAGGAAGAGCATTCGCCGTCTATGACACTCAAAGGAAAAACCGCCATCGTCACTGGAGGCAACAGCGGCATCGGCCTCTCCATCGTTCTCGAACTCGCCAAGCAGGGCGCGAACATTGTTATCGATTATATCGTCCATCCTGAAACCGCAGCGGCCCTCGAGCAGCAAGTGCTCGCCCTCGGTGACAAGGCCATCCATGTGCAGGCCGATGTGAGCAAGACGGCCGATCTCCAAAAACTCGTCGACGCAGCCGTTTCCAACTTCGGACGCGTCGACATCATGGTGAACAACGCCGGTGTGGAGACCCGCACCTCCGTGCTCGATACGACCGAGGAGCAATACCAGCGCGTGCTCGACATCAATCTAAAGAGCGCGTTCTTCGGAACCCAGATCGCCGCCAAGCAAATGATCGCCCAAGGCGGCGGAGGCCGCATCATCAACATCACCTCCGTTCACGAGGATTGGCCGATGCCTGGGAATACCGCCTACTGCCTCTCAAAAGGCGGCATGCGCATGCTGACCCGCACGGCCGGCTTGGAACTCGCTCCGCACAACATCCTCGTCACAGCCGTCGGTCCCGGAGCCGTGGCCACGCCGATCAACACCTCAACAATGAAGGATCCCGCCTTGCTGAAAAAACTCGACGACGCGATCCCGCTCGGCCGCATGGCCCAACCGGAGGAGATCGGAAGCGTTGTTGCCTTCCTCGCAGGCGAGGGTGCCAGCTACCTCACCGCGACCACCATCTTTGCGGATGGCGGCATCATGCACTCCAGCCCGGGACTGTAATCAAGGCCCAGCGGAGCATCTTTGCATTCCGGAGAAAGAAGAAAAAGGACTTGCTCCCGGGTGTGGTCAGACCCATTTTTAAAAGCCCACAAGCGCGTCAACGGCTCAGTGGGCATAAAAAAAGGCAACGCAACATTTAGAGAGCGCCATTTTTAGAAAAAATTTCCGAGACGATGCCCGCCAACCACCAACCTTCCGTTGACGTCCTGATCCACTGTCCAGGATCACACGGAGCGATTGCAGACCAAGTTCACCGCCAGGCTATTGCCCTGCATGAACTTGGAATTAAAGTCCTGGTGCTTTGCAGCCCCAATTACTTGCGCACACGCCCAGCGGACTATCCGAACCTCCCCTGCATGGCCGAGGGAGCAACGCAAGAAGGCGGCTTGATTTCCAGAAAAGCAGCAAAAGCAAAGCAAACAATTTTAAATCAATGGCTTTTTGCATGGCAGGTTTACTCCAAAAGGCCATTGATCGTGCTCACAGGCAGCCACACGGACACCCAAGCCGGCCTATGGATTTGGCCGCATATCGTTCTTTCGAATTTTTTTCGTATCGTTTATGCGACGAATCTTCACTTCTCAACTCGCGACCATACGTTCGGGCCTAAATGGTGGACCACACTCTGCGCGCGGCTTTCCTTCAGCCCGTTCCGAATCGCCATAGCGCACAAACGCCTCTCTGGTGGCAGTCAATTGCCCCGCCATATCCATCCGGTCGAAGTCCCTCTCGGCCCTGAATACACCAAGGCGATCCATCAAAACCCCAAAACCATCCGCGCCAGCTGGAAAGTTCCTCGCGGTAAAAAAGTCTTACTCGCATTCGGCACGATTCGAAACCACAAGAACATCGATCTGGCCATTCGAGCCCTGAGTGACAATCCGGACGTCCACCTCGTGATCATAGGCAGCGTTTCATCACACAAGGACAAGCCTCTGAAATACTATCAAATGCTCGCCGACGACCTGGGGCTCTCGAAGCGTGTTTATATTTCCGACGAATTCGTGGGGGATGAAAAACGCCTCAGCTATTTCCAAGCAGCGGACTACATACTTCTCACCTATGCCGGATCCTTCCATTCCCAAACGGCCACGCTGACCACAGCCGTCAATGCCCGCCGCCAGGTGCTGGCTTCAAGCGGTGCAAGCCCGATGGAGGATCTCGTCAGACACTTCGGACTCGGCGTCTATGTGGAACCGGATTCGAGCGATGCCGTGGCGGACGGCATGGCCACGCTCCTGCACGGAAAACTTCCGGAACCTGACTGGGAAGGCTACGAAGCCCATGCGACTTGGGAAACAAATGTCACTCGCCTGCTTCAAGCCACGGCAGACCACCTCAGTGGCAAATCTCCGGTCGAAAAACAATTCGAGGGACTCGAAGATGAGGGACTCGAAATTCCTGAACTGCTCAACGCGCGCCGAATCCATCACCAAAAAACTCCTCCTCCGAAAAAGCGCACGGCAACCGCAAAAAAACCCGTCACTCGTAAAAAAAAGACGGCCTCCACGGAAAAATTGCCGATGAGCGAAAAAGTGAACGGTCACGCCCCTGGAGACAAGATTGACTCCCACCCGGTCTTCCCGGGATTCGATTTACTGAATACTAAAGAGCCAGAACCTGCCTTGGAGCCAGCGCCCACGAGCGCCCGCAAACGAACGGCTGATAAATCGAAACCGGTCAAAACCACCAAGCGCCGCAAAGCGCTCGGGAGCGAGGTTGCCGGCGCCGAGTAATTCCTGAAATGGCTCCACAAAACGGGTTGGATCCAGACGAAAAAAACGAACCCGACGGAGGGAAGAAAAAATCCCCCCTTGGAGAGTGGTTGGTTAAAATCCTCCAGGTTCTTGTCACCATAGGCCTGCTCTGGTGGCTTCTCCACGATCCTGCCCGCCGGGCGGACATGGCTGAGTCTATCGCGCGGGCCGATGTGTGGTGGTTGCTTGCCGCGATGATCTCCGCTGGAGCCTGCGAGTTTTTCGGCATCATCCGCTGGCAACTTTTCCTGAAAATGCTGCACCTCCAGGTCCCACTTGCCGAAACCACACGCCTTTTTTTCATCGGCGCATTTTTTAATCAGTTCCTGCCCGGCACTACAGGCGGGGATGTGGTGCGTGTGCTGTATCTCATGAGGGAACATCCCGAGCACCGCACGGCGGGTTTTCTCAGCGTCGCGGTGGATCGCCTCCTCGCTATACTTGTGCTTGTCGCCATGGGCCTCGCCTTCGCTTGGGGGCGCACGGAGTGGTTCGCGCAGAGCCTCACCGTCGGCAACACGATGAAAATTTTCGCCATTGTGCTTTTCACCATGGCGCTTGGCCTCGCGGCTTCCTTCGTTCTCACGAAACGCCATCTCGTCGAACGCCTCCCGCCTAGAATGCCTTTCCGCGAGGCCATCGTGAAGCTCTCCACGCTCTGGCAACTCTGCATCGAAAACCGGCGCGAGGCCTTGCTGGGCGCGTTCTACACGATCCCAATGCTGGTGACATTTTTTGCCGCGTTCTACTTCGTAGCGCGCGCATTCACGCCGAAGGTGAATTTTTTAGACATGATGTCGATCATGCCGCTGGTGACGGCTGTCTCCTCGCTCCCGATCAGCCTGAATGGCATCGGCGTTCGCGAGGCGCTTCTCGATGAACTCCTGCACGAACTCTGCGGCGTGGCAAAGGGCACAGGCATGCTGGTCTCTATAACCGGCATGGTCGTTTACCTGCTTTGGGGCCTCCCGGGCGGCTGGTTCTACCTCTCACGCAAACGCCGCGAAAAAGCCAAATCCCCATGAACGCGCCGTGGTTTACCTTCAGTGTGCAGGATTTTTCCTACGCCTTCATCAGTGTGCTTCTCGAGGGCGTGCCATTCATACTCCTCGGCACACTGCTCTCCGGCCTCATCGAGCAATTCCTTCCCGCACGCGTGATGACGCGCCTCCTCCCCCGCAACGCGTTCGCCGCCGTCTGCCTCGGCGGGGTGCTCGGAGTCGTTTTTCCCATGTGCGAGTGCGGCATCGTGCCGGTCATCCGCCGCCTCATCGCCAAGGGTCTGCCTGTCTCCAGCGCCGTCGCCTACATGCTGGCAGCACCCATCGTAAATCCCATCACCGCCCTGAGCACCTACGCCGCATTCCGAGGACAAGGCGCGGCGGAATTCACCGCCCTGCGACTCGGGCTCGGATTCTTTGTCGCCGTGCTCGCCGGCCTCGCCGTGCTGAACCTCCCAATCGGAGCTGTTTTGAAAAAAACCGTTCTGGAGTCTCTCACCCTCTCCGGTCCTTCGGGAGAGGGCGGCCCGTCAGCACTGCCTTTCCTTCGCAGGCTCATCGCCGCGATGGAGGCCGGAGTGCGGGATTTTCTGGATGTGATGGTCTATTTCATCCTCGGAGTCGGCGTGGCTTCTGTGTTCAGCACGGCGGTGAATCAAGAGCTTTTCCTACCGCTGTCGCTCGATGACCGCTTGGCCGTTCCCGCCATGATGTCGCTCGCGGGGATTTTATCCCTGTGCAGTTCGTCGGATGCCTTTATCGCGGCCACCTTCGTCGCCTTTCCAGCGGTTGCTAAACTCGCTTTTCTGGTGTTCGGTCCCATGATGGATCTCAAGCTGGTGTTCATTTACAGCGCCGTCTTCACCCGCCGATTTGTTGCCGCGCTGGCCGCAGGGCTTTTCGTCATCATTGGCCTGCTCTGCCTGAGGCTCGCGGTTGTCCTGCCATGACCGGCATCCTTTCACGATTTGCAGCCTCCGGCGTCCTCATGGTTTGGGGCATCGTGCTGAGCTACTTTTACCTCTCGAATCGCATCGCCTCCTATCTGCACCCGGCCTTTCACATCTACACCGCTATCTCGGGAGGCGTGCTGCTACTGCTTTCTTTGGCCCTGCTGCTGACAATTCCCAGCGAGTCGGGAAAACACGGGCTCTCCAACATCGGAATTTTCCCTCTCCTCTTGCTGACGATCCCTCTCCTCGCCGCGACCAAGCTCTCACCGAGCAACTTCGGCGCGACAGCCGTTCTGAATCGCGGCATGGTGGACAACATCGCCGACCTGCCAGGTTTTTCCCCTCCACTGGACCCTGCACTGCCTAACGCCGACGGCTCCGTGAAAGAGGGAACCATGATGGATCCCTCGCTCTACCTCAAAAAAAATGCCGATGGATACATTGTGGCAGAAGCCGTCGATCTACTCTACGCGGCGGGTGAACCCACAATGCGCGAGGATTTCGAAAACAAGCAGGTTGAAGTCACCGGCCAGTTCCTGCCCGCCCTCACGGGAAATCCACATGGCGACCGGTTCAATCTGACACGACTTTTTGTCATGTGCTGTGCCGCAGATGCACGCCCTGTGGCGATCAGCGTGCAATCCCAACCCGCCACCGACCTCCCGAAAATGACTTGGGTGAAAGTGCGGGGCAAGGCCACTTTTCCTGTCGAAGGCGGCAGGCACATGCCGGTTATCGTTGCCGAATCCGTTACTGAAACCGATGCTCCCGAAGAATCTTTCCTCTATTGAAATGAAACGCCTCCTCGCACCGCTCGCCATCCTTCTCTTCGCCTCCACTCCACTGGTCCGCGCCGAAATGCAAGGAGCATGGATTTCTTCCGTTCACAACATCAACTTTCCCTCGCGGGAGGGGCTCAGCGTGGACGAACAAAAAGCCCAAGCCGTGCGCCTTCTGGATGCCGCCAAGGGAGCGGGACTGAATGCCGTTCTTCTGCAGGTGCGCCCAGAAAGCGATGCCCTTTACGCCTCGCCACTCGAGCCTTGGAGCCGATTCCTCACTGGCAAACAGGGACAGTCGCCCGGCTACGACCCGCTCGCCTTTTTTATCAGCGAAGCCCGCAAGCGCGGTCTGGAAGTCCATGCATGGATTAATCCCTACCGAGCCGCCGCCAATTTCTCGCACCCTCGCGCCGCAAGCCACATCAGCCGCCGTTTTCCTAACTACACCTACCGCATCGGCACCGTCCTCTACATGGACCCCGGCGCGCCCGAAGTCCGCCGCCACATAAACGCCGTCGTGCGCGATCTCGTGACCCGCTACGACATCGCCGGCGTCCACCTCGATGATTATTTCTACCCCTACCCCACGGAAAAAGGCGGACTGCCCAACTTCCCTGATGACAAAACCTACGCCGCATACCGCGCTGCCGGTGGGAATCTCGCCAAGGCCGATTGGCGGCGGGCAAATGTGAACGCCCTCATCCGCGAACTCAGCCAAACCGTCCACTCCACACGCCCCGGCTTACAGTTTGGCGTCAGCCCCTTCGGCATTTACACCAAAGGCGCCCCGGCGGATGTCAAAGCAGGCGTCGATCAATACAACGAACTCTTCGCCGACCCGGTCGCTTGGATGAAAAACGGCTGGGTCGACTATCTTGCCCCGCAACTCTATTGGCGCGAAGGTGGCCCACAAAGTTTCTCGTCACTCCTCCGCTGGTGGAGGAGCCCAGCCGTCAACCCAAGAGGAGTTCCCATCGTCCCCGGCATCGCCGTGGATCGCCTCACCTCCCACGGCTGGGGGGCAGATGAGATCAATCGTCAGCTCCAGCTGGAAAAAAACATCGCCCCGCGCCCTCGCGGAGGGTTCCTCCTCTGGAACATCGGCTCCGTTTCAAAAAATACAAAAGGCGTGGTCGCTACGATACGCCCGAACTAACGCCCCTCATCATGCTTCAAACTCAGTGAAATCTTTGTAAAAATAGAAAATTTCTATTGTCGGCCAGCAACAAATAGCTATTAGACAAGATTGTTTGTTTCAAAGCACTCTATGAAGCGCTTAGAAAAATTGGGCATTAGGGCTACTAATTTCTTTCCACAATAAATAATGACAAACTTGCCTCCGTCCAGTCTGGCACAGGCTATAGACATCCATTCCCGCTTTGCCGTCGAACTGGCTTTTGTGGTGCCAGGTGAAAAAACAGGCCTCCTTCCCATTAACAGCTTCTTCATGGATCTCGAAGATTTGCTGAATAAGGATGTGCCTGAACCGGTTTCAAAAAGCATTGCCGCAGGTCGTGACTGGATCAACGAGACATTTGATGGACCGGGAACATTTTCCGAGAAAACCATCAAGCTACTGAATGAGTGGCACGGATGGTTCGGCGAGGCGCTCTCAGCTTGGGATCAAGGCAAGCCACTCCCTGCGCATCCCGAGGCTTGGACATCTGGAGAGGTGATTCCCGTTGCCGAAGTCGCCACCTCCACCCCCGCGCCAGAAGTCGCTGAGGAGCCCGTAATCACGCAGGAAAAAGCCATCGTTCTGAACCTGAAGGACGACGCGGAGCTTCTCAATGAATTCCACGGAGAGTCAGTCGAACTCCTGCAGAATATCGAACAAGGTCTGCTCGTTCTAGAAGATAATCCAGGCGACTCAGGAACGATCAACTCGATCTTTCGTGCCTTCCATACTTTCAAAGGTGCCGCAGGGTTTCTTCGCCTCCTCGCCCTCCAAGACTTGGCGCACGACCTCGAATCCCTGCTCGATGCGGCCCGCCAATCGAAAATCCGTATCACCACGCCGATCATCGACATCATTCTCGCCGGTTCGGACGCCCTCAAGAACTACACTTTCCAAATCGGGCTCCAGCTCAAGGGCACCAATGCCGGAAAGCCAATCGTGGTTCCTACCAGCGAACTCATTCTTCGTGTAAGGGCCGCTCTCAGAGGAGAGTTGCCACCAGAACCAACTCCCCCACAACCTATCGCTGCGCCGGAGCCAACATCCGTCGAACCTCCTAAGAAGGAAACATCCGCCCCACAAGTGCAAGCCACCGAAAAGGCGCTTGAGGTGATTCCTCCAAAAGAAACTCCTGCGACCTCCATTGCAGTCAATGTCACCCACCTCAACCCGACTCCCACGACTTCCAAAGAACCTACCGAGATCAAGGATCAGAGTTCCGGATTTGTGAAGCTCGACACCTCCAAGCTGGATGCCCTCATCGATCTTGTTGGCGAGTTGGTGATTGCCCAATCCATGGTGGTGCAGGACCCAGATGTCCAGAGTCTCGAAAGCCGCACACTTGCCCGCAGCCTTCGTCAACTCAGCCGCACCACTTCCGAACTTCAACGCAACGCCATGTCCCTTCGCATGGTTCCTGTGCGTGCCGCGTTTCAAAAGATGACCCGACTCGTCCGGGATATTGGGGCTCACCAAAAAAAACAAGTCCAGCTCGTCCTCGACGGCGAAGAGACGGAACTCGATCGCAATATCGTGGAGAAACTTGCGGATCCTCTCGTCCACATGATCCGCAATGCTGTGGACCACGGCATCGAGGCTCCTGCAGATCGCATAGCAAACGGCAAGCCGGCCCTCGGCACGATAAAGCTCTCCGCATCCCACCAACGCGGCGGCATTCTCATTCGCATTCAAGATGATGGCAAAGGGCTTAATGCAGACAAAATCCTCGCCAAAGGCATCGAAAGAGGACTCGTTGCACCGAACGCTGAGCTTACAGAATCAGAAATTTATAACTTGATTTTCATGCCCGGCTTTTCAACGGCCGAGACGATCACAGACCTCTCCGGCCGAGGAGTCGGTATGGATGTGGTCAAAAGAAACATCGAGGGACTTCGGGGCAAGGTGGAAATCCAGTCTGTTCTTGGGAAAGGCTCCACATTCAATATCCTCCTGCCACTCACTCTCGCCATTATCGACGGTCTGCTCGTAGGGGTGGGCAATGACCGCTACATCATTCCGACAATCTCCGTGCGCGAATCTTTCCGACCGAAGCCGGGCATGGTCACCACAATCCACGAGCGCGGCGCCATGGTCAGTGTGCGTGGAAAACAGACGCCTGTCCTGAGATTGGGACAATTTTTAGGCACAACAGGCGTAAAAGCGACCACAGATGAAGAAGGCATCATTATTGTCGTCGAATCCGGCGATGCCATGCGAGGCATTCTTGTCGACGAACTCATTGGCAAACAAGAAGTCGTCATTAAAAGCTTAGGCGAAACTTTCAAGGATCAGAATCTTCTCGCAGGAGCCGCTGTGCTTGGCGACGGCGCCGTGGGTCTCATCCTCGATGTTGACACCCTTGTAAAACTCTAAAAAACTTTCCGCAGCGCATCCATCCAACCAATCCAAAGACACGATGAGCATACTTGCTACCACAGATACCAAAACAAAAACAGGCCGCTATTTAACATTCAGCCTGGGGCATGAATCCTACGGGATTCCCGTGCTCAATGTCCGCGAAATCATTCGCCTTTGCGCGATTACGCCAGTTCCAAGAATGCCCACCCATATCAAAGGCGTGATCAACCTGAGAGGAACGGTTATCGCTGTTCTCGATCTACGGGCCAAATTCCAATTGTCTGTAGGTGATTACAGTGACCGCGCCTGTATCATTGTGGTCCAACTCAACGGCCCGGATGGAAGTAAAAACCTCATGGGAGCAATCGTTGACGCAGTGGAAGAAGTGGTCCAACTCAGCGATGATACGATCGAACCTCCACCGGATTTTGGTGGTTCCCCAGATACACAGTATATTATGGGTGTCACCACATCCACAGGCTCAGTAAAAACCCTCTTGGATATCGAAAAGATTTTCCTCGATGATGCATCGATTACCCGTTCTCTTCCGGAAGGTTCCGCTCGTGATACAAACCTACTCGGGCAAGGCAAGTAAATCTAAGCAGAAATCATTAAACAAAAAACAAAAACATGAACATCAATAATTGGACTATCGGACGCCGGATCGTCACAGGCTTTGCCACCTTGCTGATCATCACGCTGGCCCTAGGCGGATTCGCTCTGGACCGAGCTATGAGCTTGAAGCAAAACATTTTCGACTTGGGAGGCAATACCATGCCCAGCTTGAACTTGCAGGCTGCCATTTTGAATGCTGTCCAAGACAAGATGATAGCTATTCAGCAACTCAACGATACGCTCACTCCCGAGCGCCGTGCTGCTCTCACGAAGGTCCTTGCTGAGGCCACAGCCAGGGCCGTCGATGAATTAAAAAAATATGAAGCGCTCCTTTCCGATGAGAAAGACAAGGCTCTCTGGACAGAGGCTTGTAAAGCCAATGAGGAATTAACCGTTCAGATTGAAAAAACCGTGGAACTCTTTAGCGCCAATGATCCTGCAGCTCTATCAAAGCATCTCCATGGAGTTCTTGATCCTGCTTATGAACGCGCTGTCGGCGCCGTGGATGCAAATCTTAAATACAATATCGATTTAGGTCAGGCCGCAGCAAACAGAGGAGAAGCTAATGCCGACTCAGCAATTCTCTACATCTCAATTGCTCTCGGGATTGCTGCAGTGGTGGCGATCTTCATTGCATGGCAAGTCACAAGCACCACAAACAAGGCACTGCATGACCTTGCAGTAAATCTTGATCGCGGAGCGCTACAGACAGCTTCCGCCGCCCGCCAAGTTTCGATGGCCAGCAACCAGCTTTCCTCTGGATCAAGCGAACAAGCCTCCTCTGTGGAAGAAACAAGCACTGCCTTGGAAGAGATGTCCAGCATGATCCGCGCCACTGCCGACAATGCACAGAAGGCGAAGTCTCTCGCCAGCGAAGCCCGTTCCGAGGCAGAGACCGGAACAAGCATCATGGACGAGATGATGCAGGCGATGAAAGCGATCGACACCTCAAGCGCCGAGGTGGCCAAGATCGTTAAAAATATCGATGAAATCGCCTTCCAGACAAATATTCTTGCGCTCAATGCCGCGGTGGAAGCTGCGCGTGCCGGCGAGGCTGGCGCAGGGTTCGCTGTGGTTGCCGATGAAGTTCGCTCCCTGGCCCAGCGCAGCGCTGCCGCCGCCAAGGAAACCGCTGAAAAAATCGAGGCCGCTATTGCCAACAGCCGCAGCGGCTCCGTTTGCTCGACCAAAGTTGGTGAGTCCCTGAGACTCATCGCGGAAAAGGTTTCCTCCACGGATTCTCTGGTCGCGGATATTGCCAATGCCGCCTCAGAACAAGCTCAAGGTATCCAGCAGGTCAATAATGCCATGAACCAAATGGATAAAGTCACCCAGGGCAACGCTGCGAGCGCTGAAGAAAGTGCCAGCGCTGCCGAGGAACTCGACTCCCAAGCTGAGACAATGAAAGACCTTGTCGGCGAACTCCGCAAGCTGGTCGGAGGGGCGCCCAATATCGAGGAAGCTCATGCGAATATTCGCACAAAGCCAACTCACCCAATCAGCCCAAAACAATCCTCGCGCCCTGCAAGCAAGGCTTCGCGCTCGATCCCTATGCCGGATGACAGCGCGGGGAGTGATGACTTCCGCAATTTCTGACAAACTCAGTTGCGTCCATGATGAGTTCCTCACAGGAAGCGCCCCTGTCGGCCGAAGCTTACAGGTTTATCGTGGATTTGGTCTATCAGCACAGCCGCATCAAACTCGGTAGTGACAAACAGGCCCTGCTGGCGAGCCGCTTAACCAAGCGACTCCGAAGCATGGGGTTAAACTCATTCGACGAATACTGCAGCGTCTTGCGATCCGCGCGATCGCAAGATGAGATCGAGGAACTCCTCGACCTCATCTCGACAAACCACACAAGATTCTATCGGGAACCCGATCATTTCGATTACCTTGTTGCCAAGATTCTTCCGCCTCTTATTCCTGCACTCATAGCCCGTCGCTCATCCTTGCGCGTCTGGTCAGCAGCCTCCTCCTCTGGCGAGGAACCTTACACCCTTGCCATCGTTCTCTCGGAATTCCTCCGTGCATTTCCAGCGGTGGATTGGCAAATTTGCGCATCGGATATCTCCAAGCGCGTCCTCGATACGGCCAAGCAAGGCATTTACCGCATGGATGCGGTTGAGCCCGTGCCGCCAGATTTGTTGAAGCGTTACTTTCAAAAGGGCATCGGTGCTCAAGAAGGGAATTGCCGAGTCCGGAGCGAACTGCGCGACAAAGTGCGCTACGAGCGGATTAACCTCTTCCAGCACGAATACCCCATTCCCATGCAGCAGCATGTGATTTTTTGCCGCAATGTGATGATTTATTTTGATGTGCCATCGCGTGAGCAAGCCGTGAAACGCATGAGCCACTATCTGGCCCCCGGCGGATTCCTCATTGTCGGTCACTCCGAAAGCCTTATGGGAATAAACCATGGGCTAAAATCCATCCGTCAGGGAATCTACCAAAAACCATGATCACAGGAAAAAAAGTTCGCGTGCTGGTGGTGGATGACTCGGCTCTGGCGAGACGCGCCATCATGAACGCACTCGCCAGCGACCCGGAAATCGAAGTCGTTGGTGGCGCAGAAGACCCTTATGTGGCGCGTGAAAAAATTCTGTCACTTGAGCCCGATGTGATCACGCTGGACCTTGAAATGCCGCGCATGGATGGGCTGACATTTCTAAAAATCCTCCAAGAACACCACCCGATCCCGGTCGTCGTGATCAGTTCCCTCACCCAAGCAGGGTCTGCCAAAGCCATGGAAGCCATGAACGCCGGGGCGATTGATGTGATCGGCAAGCCGCGTGGCGACAGCAATATGGCGCACATTTCAAACTCGCTGGCCTTCCATGTCAAAGGAGCCGCACGCTCCCGGCGCCGTGGGGCGGCAGAAAAGGCAGAGCGCCGAGTCGTTGCAGCGCCCAGCCCAACCACAATCGGGACTTTCTCACCCCGCAAAGTGATCGTTATCGGATCCTCTACAGGAGGTGTCGAAGCCCTGCGCTACCTCCTGCCTCGCCTCCCAAACGGATTGCCCCCCATCGTGGTCGTGCAACACATCCCGGCCAATTTTTCCCGGATCATGGCCCATCATCTCGATGAGCTGTGCCCCTTTTCCGTTCGTGAAGCCAGTGACGGAGAAGAACTCAAGGCGGGCACCTGCCTCGTCGCGCCAGGAGATTTTCATGTGAGCCTCGTGCCCTTTGGCATGGGCTATAAAGTGCGTCTTGGGCAATCTCCGCCTGTGCACCATTGTCGCCCAGCGGTGGATATCCTTTTCCGATCCGCAGCAACCCACGCCGGCTCACACGCTGTGGCCGCGCTCCTCACTGGGATGGGAGTCGATGGCGCAATGGGACTGAAGGAACTCCAATCGACTGGCGCGGAAACAATGGCTGAATCCGAGGAGAGTTGCGTTGTCTTTGGAATGCCGCAGGCGGCGATCCGCTTGGGTGCCGCAAATCAAGTGCTGCCACTCGCCAAGATGCCACAGGCCATCCTCTCTGCGATAACCGCTAAGACCGCAAAAAAAACATGACGACTTCCAGCCAACTTCCCGTCTCTCTTGCGGATACTGCAGAACGCGCTCTGAAGGAGATTTTTTCCAAGCAACTCAAGCTCTCCCTCGCGCCCGCCGAGCCTTCAGATGAGAGTCCTGATTTCAAAACATTTCACACCTCCATATCGATCACCGGAGATCGCGTGAAAGCCTCTGTGCTCCTGCAGATTTCAGAAACCTTCGCCGCTAAAGCCACCAAAATTCTCATCGGCTGCGAAGGCCAGGGAGAGGAAATCGAGGATGCCACTGGCGAGCTTTGCAATATGATTTCCGGGCGTATCAAAAGCGAACTCACCACAGCGGGATTTCCCGGTGTTCTTGGCACCCCCACCATCACCTTCGGTTCCCGAATTGATCTTCGAGAGACAACAGGCTCAGAATTATGCCGCACGGAATGGCTCTGCGGGATAGACCGGATCAGTCTTCAAATTCTTATCCATACACAACCATGAGCCTGCCAAAAATACTGAGTGTCGACGATAGCCGCACCATGCGCATGATGGTCAAACGCGTATTCCGGCCTTTTCAGTGCGAACTTTTCGAAGCAGCCGACGGCATGGAGGGCTTGGAAGCAGCCATAACCCATCAGCCCGATCTCATCGTGCTGGACTACAATATGCCAGTCATGGACGGCGTTGCGATGCTTCGCAAGATGCGTGAACACGATAACATCAAACGCACTCCGGTGATCATGCTCACTGCGGAAGACAGCAACGAGATTATTTCTACCGTAGCGCGACTGGGCGTTCGCGACTACATCATCAGCCTGATGCGAATGGTTCTCACAAAAGCACTTCAGGATCTGGGATTTACTAATATCGACACAGCCGTGGATGGCCGTGATGCCATCAAGAAGCTCTTGGAAAAACCCTACGATCTCATGCTGCTGGATATGGAAATGCCTGAGATGAATGGACTTGAAGTGCTGACGAACATGAATTTCGACAGCCGCATCAAGGGAACTCCCACGATTGTCATTTCGGGAAATGAGCAGATTGACCTCGCAGTGCAGTGCATCGAAGCAGGCGCTGAGGATTATCTCATCAAGCCGCCAAATCCCACGCTCCTCAGAGCACGCGTCACCACCTCCCTCGAAAAGAAACGCCTCCGCAATCTCGACAAGCTTCGCTTTGCCCAACTCCAGGCGGAGAAGGAACTCGTGGAATTTGAAAAAGAAAAATCCGAGCGCCTTCTGCTGAACATCCTGCCCGGAGCCATCGCAGGCCGCTTGAAAGGCGGCGAGAAAACAATCGCGAATGGCCACCACATCGTGTCTGTGATGTTTGCCGACTTGTGCGGCTTCACCGCGCTCTCACGCAAGACAACCCCCGATGATCTGGTGCGAATGCTTAACGAAATCTTCACCGCTTTCGACAACATCGTGGAGAACCACCGCGTCGAGAAAATCAAGACTATCGGCGATTGCTACATGCTGGTCGGCGGCCTCCCCAACCACCGCGATGACCACGCCCATGCCGTGGCGGACACCGCCATCGAGATGGTCGGCGCCCTCCAACGCATCAACGAAAAAAATGGCACCGAGCTTGCCATGCGTATCGGCATTCACTCCGGCCCGGTCGTGGCAGGCGTCATCGGCAAGATCAAATTCACCTACGACCTCTGGGGCGATACCGTCAATGTGGCAAGCCGCATGGAATCCTCGGGCATGCCTGGACGAATCCACCTCTCCGAACAAACCCAATCCACACTGGATTCGCATTTCCTCCTCGAGGAGCGCGGCATGGTCGAGTGCAAGGGTCTCGGCCAAGTGAAAACATTTTTTCTCAACGGACGCTGCTGAGTCGACGAACGGCGTCTCAAATCAGAGACAGAAAAATTTTGTCTTAGAATTTGACACACTACAGCAGTTTGTTCACTCTGCCCGACTCTCAATTAATCACGATGAAAACATTCTCAGCCAAATCCGAAGAGGTGAAGCGCAACTGGTGGGTCATCGACGCCGCTGGTCAGCCTCTCGGCCGCGTCGCCGTC
>JAPLTI010000114.1 GCA_026398285.1 Verrucomicrobiota bacterium | reverse complement strand
TTTTTTACGAATCATTCTGCCGTCCGTCTTCGGGTTTGCGGCTTAGCAAATGAGGCGTGTGACTCGGGGGCTATTACTCGGAGAGGATGTGTTTTGGCCGTTTTTCATCCGCCGGTGAGTCTGTCGCGGAATCGGGCAGTGGCACGGGACGGTCGGAGAGCGAGGGCACGGGCGGTTTGGCGGCTTCAGCGTTTGGATCGATTTCTTGGGCTCCGATGACTTGGATCACTCCGTCCGGGCCTTCGCGGAGGATCGGGCGCTTCACAATTTGGCTGTAGGTTTTGCGTTGGAGGACCTCGCCGTTGAGCCCGATGTGCGAGTAAAGGAAGGCCTTGGGGGCGACATTCTGCAGGACATGAATCTGGTTCTTCTTATCGAGAATGATTTCGGGCGTGCCGTAGGAAACAAGCCTTCCGAGGCGGTGGGTGCAGAAAACCGTGCCGCCTTTTGCATTCTCGATGCGGACGTAGAGTTGCGTGCTGTTGGGCAGGCGGTGTGTGAGCACGGTGATATTGCGCGTCTCGCCGGCACTGGGCATTCCTTCAGGAACGCCGACGGTTTTTTGGAAAATGGAACGCCCGTCCGTGATCTCGATGTTGAGGGGAGGGGAGTTGAAGTAGCGCTTGAGCGTGGCGGCGTAGATGGCGGCCCGAATGCGGTAGCCGCCGAATTCGCCAATCGGGAAGAGCGGAGTGAGGTTCACAGTGCGGGTTAGCTTTTGACCTGCCTCCAAAACGAGTGGCTCGTTCGTGTAATTCAAGCTCCTTGGGGCGATTGGGCGGCCGTCCAAGGTCTCGATCTGGAATCCAAACCAATGGTTGCCGTCGGCATCATTGAGTGGCAGCGGGTTTCCGCTGAGGTTGGTCAGGCTCACAGTGATCAAAATCGGCTCGTAGCTGATGTAGAGCGTTCGCTTGAGCTTGATGTCCACCTGCAACTGCGCCGAGCCGATCTGGATGAAGCCAAGGAGAGCCAGTCCAACAAGGAGAGGCCGCAACAAGGAGAAAGGGGCTTCTAATTTTAAGCCGATCATTCTCCGAGTTCTCTTTGCGCTCTGTGGTCAATCATCCCTTATTTCGCGTCTTCAGCGGTTCGGAAGCCCAAGGCATCGTCACTTTGAAATTCCGTGAGCTTTGTGCCTCGGCGAAGAACAGTGTTCTCATCTGCGGTCTTCCAATTGCCGCCTCGGTAGACCGGAACCTTGTCCCCCGTGCGCTCCGCATCCTCGGCCCAGGTATCAGTCCACTCGGAGACATTGCCTGCCATGCCGTTGATTTCGAAACTGCTGATGTCTGTTTCCGGCTTGTTCACAGGGCTCCAGCGTTTGAAGCCATCATTCTGGGCGCCGACTTTGGGATCTGGATTCGGGGTGAAATCGCTGCCGGTGTTGGCGAGTTTGTTGTTGAAATCATCGCCCCACGGATGTTTGAGGCCTTTGTTGCCCCGCGCGGCGAGTTCCCATTCCTGCTCGGTGGGCAGGCGCTGGCCTTTCCACTTGGCGTAGGCATAGGCGTCATACCAATCCACGCCGAAAACCGGTGAGTCGAGGGAAAGTGGAACCTCTTGGTAGCGGCCCCATTTTTTCGCTCTGGTGTAGTATCCGGGATTCGGCGGGTTGATCTCAGTCATGTCCGCCCAACCGGCCGGGATGTGGGATTTGCCGGGAGGTTGGTTGGGATGCGCGACCGTGGCTGCTTTGTCGGGATTCTCTTTGAGATCTTTCAAAAACGCGGCGTATTCGGAGATGGTGACCTCGAATTTGGAGATCTTGAAGGCCGGCACTTTCACGCTTTGGCCTTGAATGGTGATGTCGCCGGCAGGGATCTCGATCATTTTTCCGAGGTCTTTGACATGGACATTGTTTTTGGTGAATGCCCGGATGAGAAAAAAACAGGCCGCCAGCGTGAGTGTGAGAGAAACGGCGCTGTAGATGATTACATTTTTGCGGCTCATTTTCTTCGACTCTGCAAGCGCCCGCGAGCGAGTGATGGTCTGCGACTGGATTTTGTCGGCATCGGCCGGAGCGGTCTTGGGCATGCGGCTTTCAGCAAGCTGGGCGATGGAGGCCCATGTGGTCTGTGCGGGGTCCGCGTTTTGAATTTCGGTCAGCGTTGATTGAGCGATGGCGGAAGCTTTGTCCGCCGCCAGGAGCGGTAGCAAAAGATTTGCGAGGTTTTGAATTTCCTGCTGCTGGTCAATGGGCGCGGGTGCCTCCTTGCAGGCCAGATTCGATAAACGCGGCGCGCTGCCTGGCTTGAGGATGATATGGCGGGGGAGGAGCGTGACGCGGGCGATGCCTTGCTTGTCGAAAAAATCGAAAACCTCTCCCACCGACTTGATGATTTGCAGGGCCGTGGTCGTGTCGATTTTGCGGCCGTTCTCGATCATGTCCTCAAGGGTTGGAGCCGACACGGCTTCGTTCGAGTAGAAGGCGATGCCCTCGTGCTCGCCGCTTTCGTAAACCGCCGTGACGAGCGTGTGAGTGACACTCGCCTTGGCGCGGGCGTCGTCCCTGAACTTGGCGGCTTTGTCTGGATCAGCTGCAGCCTCTGGTTTTAGGACTCGGAGAATGACAGGGCGGCCGATATTTGTCTGCGTGGCACGGTAGAAAGTTTCATTCTCCATGTCGCGGATGCGGGCCTCGATGGAGAAGTGGCCGATCGTTTTTCCAACCATTTCATCAGGCGGAAGATCAGGCTTGGGTTTGATCGCGGGGGCTTGGGCAGCCGCAGCGGGCTTTGCCTGGGCTTTTGCGGCAGGTGCCGCGCCTTTTGCCATGGGTTTCGCGGCTGGCTTCGCAGCGGGAGCTGCAGCGCCGACTTTCGGCTTGGCGGCAACGGCTGCTGGTTTCGGAGCGCCAGCGGCCTGCGGCTTGGCAGCAGCCGCAGCTGGCTTGGGTGCGCCGGCCGCTGCCGGTTTAGGAGCCGCCGCAGCAGGCTTGGGCTGGGCAGCAGCTGGAGCTGGAGCTGGAGCTGGAGCTGGAGCTGGAGCTGGAGCTGGAGCTGGAGCTGGAGCTGGAGTTGGAGCTGGAGCTGGAGCTGGAGCTGGAGCTGGAGCTGGAGCTGGAGCTGGAGCTGGAGCTGGAGCTGGAGCTGGA
>JAPLTI010000190.1 GCA_026398285.1 Verrucomicrobiota bacterium | reverse complement strand
GCGAAGCCCCGCATCCCCCATCAGCTCGTTGATCCGTTCCGCGAGATCCCGCGAGAACTGATCCGGATGCACGGGCTCAAACGGGCTTTCCTCCATCTGCGCCAGAGGCACGAGGTAACCGGTTTCCCCGGGCAACACGACCTCCTTGATTCCCCCCACCGCACTGGCCACCACGGGGGTTTCACAGGCCATGGCTTCGAGGTTGATGATGCCGAAGGGTTCGTAGATGGAGGGGCAAACGAAGACGCCGGCGTGGCTATAGAGTTCGATCTTGGATTTGTTGTCGAGCATCTGGTCGATCCAGATGATGCCGTCGCGTTGGCTTTGGGCCTGGGCGACGGCAGCTTTCATTTCGGCCGCGATCTCGGGTGTGTCGGGAGCGCCGGCGCAGAGGACGATCTGGAAGCCGGGGTCGAGGTGCTTGATGGCGTTGACGAGGTGGATGATGCCTTTTTGGCGTGTGATGCGGCCGAGGAAGAGGGCGTAGGGTTTGGCGGGGTCGATGCCGAAGCGGTCGAGCACGCTGTGCGTGGTGACTGCCTGGTATTCGGCGGGGTCGATGCCGTTGTAGATGATATGGAGGCGGGCGGGGTCGATCTCGAAAAGCTTCTCCACATCGCGGCGGGTGCCTTCGGAGACGGCGATGACGGCGTCGGCCATTTCGAGGGCGGTGCGTTCGAGCCAGCAAGTGAAGTCGTAGCCGCCGCCGAGTTGCTCGCGTTTCCAAGGGCGGAGCGGCTCGAGCGAGTGGACGGTGATGACGAGGGGAATGCCGTAGTTCAGCTTGGCGAGGATGCCTCCAAAGTGGGCATACCAGGTGTGGCAATGCACGACACTGGCATCGATGCGCGCGGTATTGAAATCCAGGCAGCGTTGGAGTGCGCCGAAGACGGATTGGAGTTGCTTGGGAGATGTCCAGTCGGCGGTATCGAGCCCGAAGCCTTGGGCGGCGAGTTGGCCGGAGGAGGTGTTCTGGTCGCCGAAGCAGCGGACATCCACGGGCATGAGCTTGGCGAGTTCGCGGCTGAGGTATTCGACATGAACGCCGGCGCCACCGTAGATGTGGGGCGGGTATTCATTTGTGAGGAACAGGGCTTTCATGAAAAGGCGGGCGGGTTTGTTACATCAAACGGCAGGGGATGGAGAACTGGAGCTGGCCGGCACCGGGCTCGAGCCATGGGGCATCGATGGCGGTGAGGGAGGCTTTTTTGACCAGCACAGCTGCTGGCTCGGGAGTTCCCAAAAGCTCGCCGATGGTTGTGCTGAAATCGGGTTCGTGACCGACGAGCAAGACGGAGTCGCTGGCAGCGTGTGGGGCGAGGCGTGCGAGCAGGGTGGAGGTTTCCATCCCGCAGGCGAGCCAGCTTTCGATGGTGACTTCGCGCCCGAGCGTTTCAGCGACAATCTCTGCTGTCTGCCTAGCGCGGGTCACGGGACTGCTCAGAATAACAGCTGGCTCGAGCCCATGATTGGCGCAGAATTTCCCAACCTTGGCCGCCTGCTGGAGCCCTTTGGGTGTGAGTTTGCGGTCGAAGTCCGACTCGGCCAAATCTTCGGCTTCGGCGTGGCGCAGGAAGTAAATCGTCATGGAGGGAGGCTTCCTTTTTACATGCTCATGCCGCCATCCACCGCGAGCACTTGCCCGCTGATGTAGGAGGCTTCGGCACTGGCGAGGAAGCTCACGGCGGCGGCGATGTCATCCGTCGCACCGAAGCGGGCGACAGGGATCTGCGAGAGCGCGCCTTTGCGGACTTCCTCGTTGAGGACTGAGGTCATGTCGGTCTCGATGAAGCCCGGGGCGACGACATTGACCGTGATGCCACGGCTGGCGATTTCGCGGGCGATGCTCTTGGTCATGCCAATGAGACCGGCTTTGCTCGCGGCGTAGTTTGCCTGGCCGGGGAGGCCCATCAGTCCGCTGACGGAGCTAATATTGATGATGCGGCCGGAGCGTTGCTTGACCATGGCGCGGAGGATGGCGCGGGTGAAATTGAACGCACCTTTGAGATTGGTCTGGAGCACGACATCCCAGTCGTCGCTCGACATGCGCATGGCGAGTGTGTCGCGGGTGATGCCGGCGTTGTTGACCAGAATGTCGCAACGGCCGAAGTCGGCGAGGATTTGGTCGCCCGCCTTCTGCACAGCGTCGAAGTGGGAGACATCGACTGCGTAGGGCTTGGCCACTCCTGGCGTGGCGGCGTTGATGGCATCGGCCGTGCGGGCGGAGTTGGATTCCGTGCGGCTGACGACGGCAATTTTCGCGCCTTCGGCGGCGAGGCGTTTTGCGATGGCTTCGCCGATGCCGCGTCCCGCTCCGGTGACGACGGCGACCTGATTTTCAAATCGTTTTGTGCTCATGCTGAGAGGCACAGCAGACCATTGGCGAGGGGGAATGGAAACAAAATTTTCTACCTGCCGGTGACGGTGTGCGAATCGGGTTGGGTGAGATTTTTGATGACGGTCATGAGGTAGACCGGCTCGGGGTGTTTGTCGCGGTATTTGGTGATCTCCCGCTTCTCGACGACGCGGAATCCGAAACGCTCGAAGAGCTTCGCACCGCGCCGGGACTCGAAGGTGACGACTTGGCCGAAGACCTCCTTCTCGCCATGCGTGCGCAGGAAGTCGAAATACATTTCTGTCATCGCCTGAGTAGTGGCGAGTTTTTGCGCCTCGGGGAGGACATTGAAATGGAAGTGCGCCGTGCGGCGGGGTGCGGCGGGAACTTCGCGCCAGGAATTTTTGAGAATCCAGCGGATGAACCCGCGCGTGGCTTCGTTGTATCTTCGGTAGCGGAGCATGCCGAGGGCGAAGAGGCGGAGGTTTTGAAAAAATCCATACCACTGGTGGCGCAGCGGGCGCCGGGAGCCGAGGAGGTAGCCTTTGACCACGCCGCCCTGCTCGAGCACGAATGCCGCCTCGGGCTCCACATCGGTGTAGTAGGCGGTGAGGTAGTCGGCAAAGAGCGCGCGGTCCTCGAAAACCGGATCAATCGGCTTGCCAAGAAAACCCGTCTCGCAACAAAGCCGACGCACCGCCTCGCGGTCGCGGGGCTCGTAATTGCGGATGATGGTATCAGGCTGAGTTGCCACGGCGGAGATGCTATGCGTTCGGCAGGTTGCAGAGAAGGAAATTGCCATTGGTTGTGCGTTTGCTTTGCCAAACTGTGGACAAACCTGAAAACCCTACCGTGTCTTCGGCGGGGAAGATTGGGTCGAGGTAGAAATCAGACCAGCCCGGTTTTTAAACCGCGTTGCCGCAGATCAGGTAATCTGTTGGGTCCCCAAGGGGGATGATGGAGGGCGGTCCCAGAAGTAGCGTTTGAGGAGGACTTTGATGGTGGCGGTGAGGGGGACTGCAAGGAGGGCGCCGAGGAGTCCGCCGAGGATGAGACTCCAGGCGAGGACGGAGATGATCACGGTGAGGGGATGGAGGCCGACGGATTCTCCGACGATCTTGGGGGCGATGAACATTCCGTCTATGTTGTTGGCGAGGATGAAGATGGCTGTTACGATCAGAGGGTGTGTCCAGTCGCCGAACTGGGCGGCGGCGATGATGACGGCGGGGATGTAGCAGATCATCATTCCCAGGTAGGGGATGAGGCCGAGGACGCCGACCATGAGTCCGATAAGGATCGCGAAATCGAGTCCCATGACGAGGAGCGCGACGGCAATCATTAATCCATCTATAAGGCTGACAATGAGTTGACCTCGGAAAAAGCTGATGAGGTAGGAGTTGATTTCGCTGACGAGGGAGACGATTTCATTTTTGAGAGGGGAGGCGCGGAGGGGGAGGTAGCGGCTCCAGTTTTCAGCGATGGAGGCGCTGTCTTTGAGGAAGAAAAACAGGAAAATCGGCACGAGGATCATGCTGAGGAGGAGGCCGAAGACACCAAGGAAACCGCCGAGGCTGCGCTGGATGAAGCGGCCGGATTCCACGGCGAGGTCGGGGATTTTTTGTTGCACCCAGGTTCCGGCGTCTTTTATCGATTGACTGACGAGGGCGGTGAGTTGCTCGTTCGTCTGCTGCTCGGTGCTGTCGCTTTGAAGAAAGTCGAGGGTGGAGAGGCGGTGCAAGTTATCAAAAGTGCGGGTCGTGAGAGCCTGCGTCTTTTGCATGTAGCTCGGGAAGTTTTGCACGAGCGTGGTTCCCTGGCGATAAGCGGGAGGGATGATGTAAACGAGGAGGCCAACAAAAAAGGCCGCAAAGGCGAGGTAAACGAGAATGATGCTGATGAGTCGGCTCAGGCCAAGGCGCATCGAGAATTTGACCACTGGTTCGAGCAGGAAGGCAAGGATGGCCGCGACCGCAATGGGTGTGAGGACAGGCTGGAGGAAGGAGATTGCGCCGACGACGAGTGAGCCGATGAGGAGGATCGTGGCTCCGATGGCCAGAAACGACAGCGAGGTGATGGCCGCCCACAGGGATTTGGTTTGAAAAGGGGTGGGGTGCATGGTGTTTTATTGGCCCGTTTTGTTAACGAAGGCCATGCCTTGCTTCTGGCGGTCGAGAAATTCCTTGGCCAACTTGCGGTAGGCGAGGGTTCCACTGCCGTGGGGGTCGTGTTCGAAAATGGTTTTCCCGTGGCTTGGGGCCTCGGCAAAGCGGACGGTGCGGGGGATGACGGATTTGTAAACGACATCCTGAAAGTGGCCGCGCACTTCTTTTTCCACGGCGGGATTCAGGTTCGTGCGACCGTCGAACATCGTGAGGAGTAGGCCGGATATCGAGAGGGTGGGATTCGCGCCGCTGGCGCGGATGCGGTCGGTCACCTCCATGAGGAGTCCGAGGCCTTCGAGGGCGTAATATTCGCACTGGATGGGGACGAGAATCTCATCCGCCGCCGCAAGGGCGTTCGACATGAGGATGCCGAGCGAGGGAGGGCAATCGAGGAGGATGTAGTCGAAGAGACTCTGTTTGCGGAGGCCCTCGAAGCAAGTGCGCAGGCGCATCATGTGGTCGTCCATGCGTGCGACTTCGATTTCGGCGCCGGCGAGGTCGAGATTGGACGGGATGAGGGAAAGGTTTTTGATGCGGGTGGGAATGACGAGTTCGGCAGCGGCTTTCTCGCCGATGAGAGCGGAGTAGATGCTCGGATTTTCGTTTTCCTTGCTGTCGAGAACACTTGTGGCACTGCCTTGGGGATCGATATCCACGAGCAGAATGCGGGATTTTTTTTCCGCAAGGGCGGCGGCCAGGTTGACGCTGGTGGTGGTCTTGCCGACCCCGCCTTTCTGGTTCGTGATGGCGATGACTTTCATTCCGTGGGTGCTTTGTTGCGCAGAGCGAGGGCGAGTTGTCAACAGCTTCGGCGCTTGGGCTCAGCGTTTGCCATAATAATCGACGAGTCCGGTGGCGACGCTGTCGGCGTATTCGCGGTAAATGCTCGGCCGCACGACTCCGGCGACCTTCTTTTTTCCCTCGTAGTCACCCGCTTGAATGCGGGCGTGGACATCGCGCGAGTTCATCACATAGGGCTCCACATAGATGACCGGGCATTGGAAAAGGCGGTTTGCGAGGAGGTTTCTTCCCCAGATGTAATCGCTGTCTCCGATGCGGACGGCGGTTTTTCCATGGTAGATGAATGGCGGGAGCTTCGTGGCGGCGGCCATGGACTTGACGAGGGATTTTGTGACGGCGACTTCTTCGGGGTAGGTGCGGTTGAGGAGTTTGACGAGCATCTCGAAGCGCAGGTCGTCGTAGGCGAGTTCCTTGGCGCTCCAGGCTCCTGTGATGAGGAAGTGGAGGTGGTTTTTTGAAACGAGGGAGGGCTTGGCCGGGTTGCCCCAGTCCTCGGCGTTGAAATGGAGGCAGAGAACGACATCCGGGCGAAGGGATTTGTTCACAAGATCGGCGCGGCGGCGAATCTCGCTGGTGCGGTAAAAAAGGCGCTCGCTTTCCTTGGCGACCGCACGGGGAGTGGCGCTCTCGCCCTTGTCGCGAAGCGAGGCGGCGGCCTGCTTGCGGAGTTGGGCGGGGCGTAGTTTCGTGATTGGCTCGAAGCCTGAGCGCGTGAGCCACACTTCGGCGCCGAGGGACTTCAGGCGCTGCACAAGAAGCTTGGCGACGCGGAGCGTCATGTCGCCTTCGACAACGGGTTTGTTTTTTCCGATCTGGAACCAGCGTTCCTCGATTTTTGCCCATTTGCCGCCGATGTGGCCGGGGTCGATGGCGATTCGCAGACCTGCGAGGGGCTTGCCGGGCTGAGCGGTGATCTCGCTGCGTGGTCGCCAGAAGCGGGGAGTCGGATTTGCCGAGGCGCCGGCGAATTTCAGGATGTAGGGTGGCTTCCCTGCGCTTGTGCGGATGCGGGCAGCGTTAGGAGTGATCGTGATAACATCCGCCGCCGCATTGTTCGGGGCGTAGACATTATTCAACAGGCGGGTGAACTCCTCGCGGGTGATTGTTTTTTGAAACTTGTCGAGCTGCGACCAATTCGGGGTGTCTGCAAGCGGGCTCAGTTTGGCGGCCATGCCGGGGTGCATGCAGGCGAGAAAAAGCAAAGAGGCGGCGAGAGATTTGCGCATGGAGGATTTTTTAAATGCGTTCGCGGCGCGTTGCTATAAAAAGAACGGATGATTCGTCTTCTCTTTCTTGGTGACATCGTCGGCGAGCCCGGTCGGGCTGCGGCGAAGGTAGTGGTTTCGGAAATGCTCAAGGCGGGAGAGGTCGATTTCGTGGTGGTGAACGGCGAGAACGCCGCGCAAGGCAAAGGCATTTCCCCTAAAATTGCGATCGATCTCCTGCGCACCGGCGTGGCGGTGATCACGACTGGCGACCATGCATGGGACCAGAGGGAAATCGTTCCCTACTTTCCGACCGAACCGCGCCTGCTGCGGCCGATCAATTATCCGGCGGGCGTTCCTGGGAACGGCAGCATCGTCTTGGATACGGCGAAAGGAAAAATCGCTGTCATGAATGTGCAGTGCCGCACCTTCATGTCGCAGCCACTGGACAACCCCTTCCACGCCGCGCTGGAGGAGGCCGAACGACTGCGCGCGGAGACTCCGGTGATCTTTGTGGATGTGCACGGGGAGACGACGAGCGAGAAAATTGCCATGGCGCGGCATCTGGATGGACAGGTTTCTGCCGTGGTCGGGACTCACACGCATGTGCAAACGGCGGATGAGCGCATCCTTGCTGGCGGCACGGCCTTTCTCTGTGATGCGGGCATGTGCGGTGCAGTGGATTCCATCCTCGGCCGCGAGGCGGGGCCTGTGATCCAAAAGTTTCTGGACTGCATGCCGACGAAATTCCCGATCGCGCGCGGCATTGTGCAGGTCTGTGGGGCCTTGATTCAAATCGATCCCGAGACCGGCAAGGCGGCGTCGATCGAGCGGTTTCAGAGATTGATCGACCACCGCTGAGGATGTGCGGCGGCGGTCGCTTTTCCACCATGGCAAGCGCCTCCTACTTTAGAATCTTACTCCGCGAAAACCGGCGCACATTTTTTCTGGCGCTGCCGATCGCGGCAGGGCTCGTCGGACAGATGCTCATCGGCATCGCCGATACAATCATGGTCGGCCGGGTGGGCGTGACGCCACTGGCTGCATGCGCTTTTGCCAATACGATTCTGGTCGTGCCAATGGTCTTTGGGTTTGGCCTGCTGTCGGCGGTGAGTGTGAGCGCATCCCATGCGCATGGCGCACGACGCTCTCATCTTGCTGGAGACAGCCTGCGCGGTGGCGTGCTCCTGGCTCTGGGGATGGGACTCCTTGTCGGAGGAGGTGCGCATGCGGGGCTGCCTTTTCTCCCGCTGCTTGGTCAACCGCACGAGGTGAACGAGACTGTTGGCGTCTTTTTTCTCCTGTGCGCCTGGTCGCTCTTGCCACTCTTCGTGAGTGGAGCAGCGAAGAACTTTTGCGAGGCGCTGGGGCGGCCTTGGGTTCCCTTTTGGATCATGATGGCCGGGGTGCTGCTTAATGTGTTTCTGAACTGGATTTTGATTTACGGAAACCTCGGCGCGCCTGCCATGGGCATCAATGGAGCCGGGGTTGCCACCTTGTTGAGTCGAGTCGCAGTCATGTGCGGGATGCTGGTGTATCCCGCGTTTGAGCGATCGCTCAGCGCCGCGTGGCCGAGCGACTGGCTTGCTCCTGGCCTATTTGAGGAAGCATGGAATCTCCTAAAAATGGGCATTCACACGGGAGGCTTGAACCTGTGCGAGGTCACCGGCTTTTCCTTCGGCTCCCTGATGATGGGCTGGCTCGGCGTCGTGCCATTGGCAGCGCACCAGATCGCGCTTTCGGTGGCAGGAACGACATTCATGGTTCCTTTGGGCCTTGCACAAGCCGTGAGCGTGCGGGTCGGCCACGCGCGGGGAGCGAACCGGGCGAAAAGGATTCCACCGATCGTGCATGGATCTCTCGTGCTTACTGCGGGCGTCATGGCTGTTTTTGCGGCGGGGTATTTGCTTTTGGGAAATGCGATCGCTGCGGGATTCACGCCGGATATTGCTGTGAGGGCGCTCACCGTGCAGTTGCTTGTGCTTGCTGGTGTTTTTCAGATTTTCGACGGCATCCAAGTGGTCTCCTCGGGAGCGCTGCGTGGATTTGCGGACACGAAGGTTCCTTTTGTGGTGGGCATCGTTTCCTACTGGTTCGTGGCGCTGCCGGTGTCGTGGGTGACGGCCTTCCATTTTGGATTCGGAGCGCCGGGCATCTGGGTCGGCTTTGTCGTGGGCTTGGGAGTTGCGGCTGTCTGGATGTCCACCCGTCTCCTTCGAAAATGCAAGCGCCTCAATGTCTCGCCAAGCGCTTATCCAGCGGGATAAATTTTGCCCATGTCGGAAATGATCCATGAGACTCTGCGCGGACTTCTTTGTGGGCTCGGCGATGCCATTCGAGATGCTGTCATCTCGGGGCGGAAGCATCTGGATGCGGTGCGCCTCTCAGCAGTGGCGGGACACGCTGGCGGCGATACGATCTATGCCGTCGACAAGATCAGCGAAGCGGCGATCCTTGCATGGTTTCGCCTCAACTGGCCACAGAACCTTCCTGTTCAAATCGTGATGGAAGGCATCGAGGACGAACTTTGCTTTCCCGAGGGCAGGACGGCGTCTGCCACGGATTGGAAATGCATCATCGACCCGATCGATGGCACGCGCGGCATCATGTATGATAAGCGCAGCGCCTGGGCGCTCGCCGGTATCGCGCCGCAGACAGGTGAAGGCACCATGCTCTCGCATATCGTCGCGGCGGCCATGACGGAAATTCCGGTCACCAAACAATGGCGGGCGGATCAATTCAGCGCCACTCTCGGCGGCGACTTGATCTCCACTGCCCGCGACTTGCGGGGCGGGGGAATCGAAATCATTCAGCCCGTCCCCTCGCAAGCCTCCGACTTTTCGCATGGATTTTCCTCGTTGGTGAAATTTTTTCCCGAGGGTCGCACGCTCACTTCGCAAATCGAGGAGCGGCTCTGGGATGAGTTGATCGGATTGAACCGCAGCCTCTCGCCGCAGATTTTTGACGACCAGTATCTCTCCACCGGCGGGCAGTTCCATGAACTCATAACCGGCCACGACCGCATGATTGGCGACCTGCGACCGCTCATCCTTCGCGTGCTCGATATGGAATCACAGCTCGTCTGCCATCCTTATGACGCCTGCGCATGGCTCGTGCTCCGTAAGGCTGGCGTGGTTTTTGAACATCCCCTCGGCGGCTTTCCCGACGCGCCACTCGATACCGAGAGTGGCGTGGCATGGATCGCCTACGCGAATGAGCGACTGGCCTCGCTGGCGCGGCCGGTGCTCACACGGATTTTAGAGCAGTTCCTGACATGACACGCGAACGGTTGCTGGCACTCACGGGAGCGACGATTCTCAAGACGCTTTTCCTCACGCTCCGGCTTCGCATCGAAGATCGAAGCGGCGTTTTGAAGGAAGACGCAGGCTCGCCAGTGATCGTGTGTTTTTGGCACAACCGGATTCTCGGCATCACCTTCGCGTTCGACCGCATCTACCCAAAAAAACGCGGCGGAGTGACCGTGCTGACCAGTCCCAGCAAGGATGGGGAAATCCTCGCCCAGCTTGTGGGAGCGTTCGGCATGGAGGCCGTGCGCGGATCGAGTTCCCGGCGTGGCTCGCGGGCGCTTCTCGAGCTAGTGAAGCTCATTCGCGGCGGTCGCGATATCGCCATCACTCCCGACGGCCCGCGCGGCCCGCGATACTCGCTGGGCCCTGGCATCATCCTTCTGGCACAAACCACCGGTGCCCGGATCGTGCCCGCACACGCCTCCTTCTCGCGATGTGTGCGAATGAAAACATGGGATGGATTCATCATCCCGTTGCCATTTTCAAAGGTGTCGGTCACCATCGACGAGGCTCTGGCCATTCCCGGCGAACTGACCGGGGAGGAGTTCGAAGAGAAACGCAAATATCTGGAGGATCTTTTAAAACATGCAGCGGATTGATGGAGCGGCGGTCGCCGCAAAAGTGATGGAAGAAACAAAGGCTCGCATTGCAGCCTTGGCAAAACGCGGTGTCCGGCCAGGACTCGCTGTGGTGCTTGTAGGCGATGATCCCGCATCCCGCGCCTATGTGCGCTCGAAGGATCGCAAGGCCGCTGAGCTTGGATTGCACTCGGTCAAACACGAACTCCCCGCCGACACGAGCCAAGCTACGCTCTTGGCACTTGTCGCGGAGCTCAATGCCGATCCCGCAGTGCACGGCATCCTTGTGCAGTCCCCTCCCCCGCCTCAGATCAACGAGGCTGAAGTCGTTCTGGCGATCGATCCCCGGAAGGATGTCGATGGCTTTCATCCGGTGAATGTCGCCAAGCTTGCGATGGAGGATCCAACAGGTTTTGTGCCCTGCACACCGCTCGGGTGTATCCGCCTTCTTCAAGAGGCCGACATCGAGACTGCAGGCAAAAGCGCGGTCGTGGTTGGGCGCAGCATGATTGTCGGAAAACCCATGGCCCTCCTGCTCATGAAACGCGGACCGGGTGGAGACGCGACCGTGACAGTCGCCCACTCCCGCACCCGCAACCTCGCCGAGGTGACGCGCGGCGCGGATATCGTCATCGCCGCCATTGGACGCCCGCATTTCCTCGGTGCCGAGCACATCCGCGAAGGCGCTGTAGTCATCGATGTGGGCATCAATCGCGTGGACGATCCCACAAATCCCAAAGGCTACCGCCTTGTCGGAGATGTGGACTACGACGCCGTGGCGTCGAAGTGCTCGGCGATCACCCCCGTTCCGGGTGGTGTGGGGCCGATGACCATTGCCATGCTCATGGCAAACTGCGTGACCGCTGCCGAGCGATTGACGGCCTAAACGCAGCGATCAATTCTCGCTGGATGACTCGGCGTCGTCGTCCTCTTCCTCGCTGGACTTCTCCTTTTTGGGAGCCTTGGCGGTGACGAGCACCTTGTCGATGCGCTGGCGATCCATGTCGATGACTTCGAACTCGAAGCGGTCCCAAGTAAATTTTTCACCTTCGCGCGGGAGGTGGCCGATCTGGTGGAGCAGGAAGCCGCCGAGTGTCGAGTAGCGGTTGTCATCCTCGCCGGGCAGGTCGTCATCGATACCTAGGCTGGTTTTGGTTTCATCGATGTCGAGCATCGCATCCACGAGCCAAGTGCCATCCTGACGGAGCACGGCCTTCGGGTCATGCCGCTGCTCACGCTCGGGCAGATTGCCAACGATCGCCATCATGACATCGTTGAGCGTTACGATTCCTTGCAGCCCGCCGAATTCATCCACGACGAGGGCGATGTGTTTTCCGGTTTTCTTGAAGGCCTCGATGAGCTTGCCGGCTGGCATGGCTGTGGGCACATAGTTTGGCGGGGTGACGAGAGCACGGAGTTCCACGCGACCGGCGAGGGAGAGGTTCGCCCAGAGGGATTTCACGCTCACCATGCCAACCACATTGTCGCGAGTGCCTTGATAGACGGGAAAATGTGAATGTCCGCTACCTGCAATGCGGCGCCAATTTTCCTCATCCGGATCGTCGAGCGAGAGCCAGATCAAGCGGGCTCGGGGCGTCATAAGATCGCCAGCCGTTTGCTCGCCGAGTTCGAAGACGCCTTCGACCATGTCCTTTTCGGCCTTCTCGAAAATACCCGCGCTCAGGCCCTCATCGATGAGCACGCGAACTTCCTCTTCTGATACGACGGACTCCTTAGGCTTGCGAATGCCGAGGGCCGCCATGAGGAAATCGCTGGAGACATTGAGCAAATTCACCAACGGGGAAAGAAGCTTCGCCAGGCTGTTCATCGGACGGGCGAGTGTGGAGGCAATGCGTTCGGGATTGTTCAGCGCGATGCGCTTCGGCACAAGTTCACCAATGATGACAGAAAGGTAAGTGATGGCTCCGACCACGATCGTCAGCGCGACGGCATCAGCGTAATTCTCAAAGGCGGGGATTTTTTTCAGCGCAGCAGCAAGCCTGTCTGAAATATTGGCACCGCCGAGCGCGCTGGCCAGCACCCCCACAAAGGTAATGCCTACCTGAACGGTGGAGAGAAACTTTCCCGGTGAATTGGCGAGGGAGAGGGCGAGTTTCGCTCCGTTGACGCCATCTTCCGCCATACCTTTCAGGCGCGCTTTGCGCGATGTGACCACGGCAATTTCAGCCATGGCAAACAGGCCGTTCGCAAAGAGCAACAGGAAAATAAATGTGATTTCAAGCGTCAGGGACGACATATTCGGTAAGCGGGAAACCTATCTGACAATGCTCGTAGGCGCAAATAGGAACATTTTTAGGAAGCGGGAACTGTGCCTGGTAGCCCAATTATATTACCCTTGAAAACATATGCTTCCCGGACTTTGATTTGGACCCTGCGTTTTCCTCCTCCATGAAAAAATCCCTTGTCTTTGTTTTATTTTGCGCAGCTGGCTTTTGCGTAGGCTATCTGGCGGGTGTTCCGTTTTTTAAATCTCCCTTGCGGGCGTCAGAAACTCCGCTTCGTGCTGATGCGGGGCGCATCGAAGAGCATCGCGGAGAATTTGTTTCCTTGGCTTCACGGGATCATGAGCCCCAAGCGGCGCCGACGACCGTGAAAACGAC
>JAPLTI010000072.1 GCA_026398285.1 Verrucomicrobiota bacterium | reverse complement strand
TTGATATCGAACCGAGTGGGCTTTGCGCGTGGATCATCCTTTTGCTTATAGATGTCGCCCAGGAGCGACTTGTCGGGCCCCTCCTCCTCGGCGTCGACTCCAAAAATGATGGTATCCTTGTCCTTTGGACTCGGCATGAGGGTGTAAACGAACTTGATCTGGACATCGTCGCGGCGGTTGGCATCCCGGATTTTTCGGAGTTTTGTCTCAAGCCCTCTGTATGCCTCGCCAGCTTGGTCGGTGGGGTCGTTCAGCGAGCCGTGCAAGTCGCCGTCGATCACGGCGGAGGCTGTGGCGGCGATGGAGAGGGCTGTGGCGGCAATTTGGTCCCGCAGCATTTTGCCGGCCTGCCAGGAATTGATAACAAAAAGCATGCCATTTGTTGCTAATGACATGACGACAAAGAGTAGGATTAGTTTTGTCCGGAATTTCATGTTTGCTGGAGGGGGTGGGGGTAGGCTAAGCGGCCGTGGTGGCTTTTGTAAGCGCGGTTGGCCGAGCTTCCAGAGTAGCGAGGATTTTTTGAACGGTGGCCTCAATGGTCAATCCGTGTTTCGCGCGCAGGATTGGCACAGTGCCATGCTCGATGAACTGGTCTGGCCAGCCGATGCGGACGACTGGTGTCGTGATTTGTCGGTCGGAGAGGTGTTCGATCACAGAGGCTCCGAAGCCGTTCGTGAGGACATGGTCTTCCATGGTGCAGATGACATCGCAGCCGCCGGCAAAAAATTCGAGTGTCACGGTGTCGAGCGGCTTGATCCAACGGGCATTGATGACTGCTGTGGAAACGCCGATTTTTTCAAGTTCCTCTGCGGCGGGGATGGCGAGTTCGCACATGTTGCCGAGGGCGAAGATCGCAGCCTTGGTGCCGTGCCGGATGACTTCTGATTTTCCGATTTCGAGGAGCTTGGGCTTTTTGGCGGGAACGGCGCCGGTTCCTATACCTCGCGGGTAGCGGATGGCGCTTGGACCGTCGTGGTTCACCATTGTCCAAAGCATGTCCGTGAATTCCGCTTCATCCTTGGGCTGCATGTGAATGATTCCCGGAACTGGGCGCAGATAGGCGATGTCGAAAAGACCATGGTGTGTGGGGCCGTCATCTCCTGAAAGACCGGCTCGGTCCATGCAAAGGGCCACATTCAGATTTTGCAGGGCGATGTCGTGAATGATCATGTCATACGCGCGCTGCATGAAGGTGCTGTAAATGGCTACGAAAGGTTTCAGGCCCCGTGTGGCCATGCCGCAGGCAAAAAGCGCGGCATGCTCCTCGGCGATGCCGACATCGTGGCAGCGCGCGGGATGGCGCTTGGCGAAGTTGATTAGACCGGTGCCGGTCGGCATGGCGGCTGTGATGGCGACAATCTTGTTATTGTCGTCTGCGAAATCCGCCAGCTTCGTGCCCAGCAGTTCGGAGTAGGTAGGGGTGGGGGAGGCGATGGTCTCACCCGTATCGAGGTGGAATTTTCCAAGTCCGTGAAACTTGTCGGGTCTCTCCAGCGCGGGCGCGTAGCCTTTGCCCTTCTGAGTGAGGATGTGCAGAATGACTGGTTCGTTCTGGGTCTTTAAAAACTCGAAAGTCTGTGTGAGAAGCGGAATGTCATGTCCGTCGATCGGGCCATCGTAGCGGATGCCGAGATCATCGAATATGACGCTCGGTGCGATGAGGCTTTTAAGCCCGGCCTCCGCCTTGTGAACGAGTTTGCGTGCGGTTTTTCCACCGATCCACTCCACGAAGCGCGCGGCGTTTTCATGGAGGTTCGCATAGGCCGGGTTGGTGACGAGGCGGTTCAGGTAATCCGCCACAGCGCCCACATTTTTGGCGATCGACCACTCGTTGTCATTGAGAACAATGATGAGCCGCTTGGTGGTCGCGGCGACATTGTTCAGGGCTTCAAAACTCACGCCGCAAGTGAAGGCTGCATCGCCTGCAACGCAGACGACATGCTCGTCGGAGCCTATCTGATCGCGCGCGGCGGCCATTCCCAGCGCGGCGGAGAGGGCCGTTCCCGCATGGCCCGCACCATAGCAGTCGTGCTCGCTCTCACTGCGGAGAAGAAAGCCGTTCAGCCCCTCGTATTGACGGATCGTCGGAAAGCGGTCGAGCCGCCCGGTCAAAAGTTTGTGGACATAGCCTTGGTGGCTGACATCGAAAACGAACTTGTCCTTGGGCGTATTGAAAACCCGGTGCAGGGCAATCGTCAGCTCGACGACCCCGAGGTTGGGACCCAAATGACCGCCTGTCTTCGATAGCACGCTGATCAGTTCCTCGCGAATATCCTCCGCAAGGCGCGGCAAATCTTCCGCCGCGAGGGCCTGCACATCTTCTGGCGAATGAATCTTTACCAGCAACGGACCGGGAATTTGATCTGACATGCCTCAGTTTTCTACTGTCTCAAATTCACTCAGCTCGACGCCTCCTCGGGCGTTGCGTGTGATGACTTGAATTCTCTTCTCTGCGGCATCCAGCTTTTCCTGACAGTCTTTCACAAGGCTGATGCCCTCCTCGTAGGAATCGATGAGTTTTTCAAGCGGCAGGTTGCCATCCTCCATCGCACTGACGATTTCGGAGATCCGCTGCATTGCGGATTCAAGGGATGGAGTTTCTTTTTGGTTCTTTTGAGACATCGGACTTGGAAGCCTTGTAGCCGCATTACAACGAAATCAGCCTCTTCGCGCAATGCGTATATTGCGGGGCGAGGTAGATGGGTTCTGCATCGTAGGGGTTAGTCCCCATACCGCAGGAGAGGGACGGCTTTTAAGGTGCGCGTCGTGAAAACTTCGAACCTTTCCAAAACGTCATTCCATTCAGCAATCCTGCCCGCGCTCCTTGCCGCAGGAATCGGATTCTCCGCCCTTCAGGCTTCTTCAGGTGAAAAAGCTCCCGCAACCAAATCCTTTGAAGTCCCGCTTTTCTCAGGAACGCAGAGCCGCCTCGAGGGAGTGCTCTCCAAAAAAGAATACGCCTTCAAGCTTCCCGAGCATGTGAACTTGGAGCCGGGTAGTGAACTCACGCTGGTCTGGCATGCCTCGCCCCTTTTGCTGCCGGATGTCTCGACCATGAGTGTTCAGTTGAACGACCGTGAGGTCACAAGCGTCCGCCTCGGGACCAAAAAAGACACTCCTGATGCCCAAGATCGCGGCAAAATTTCGGTTCCGCTCGCCCCGGATATGCTGCAACCGGGCTGGAATCGCGTGATCGTGAGTTGCCTCCTGCAGACAACTCTCTCTCCCTGCCAAGATGTGGATAATCCTGCGTCATGGGTTGAACTGGAAATGGGCAGCGGCGTGCGAGTGGCTTGCGCTGCCGCGCCTCTCTTTCCCGAGTTGCAGCGATTTCCGGAATCCCTCGTCGAGCCCGCTCTGATGAATCTTGCGGAGTTCCGCCGCAAGGCATCCAAGGACCGTCCCGAGCCCGTTGTCTCGATGCTCGTGCCGCCTGATGCTGGTGAGGCGGAACTCCGTTCCCTGCTCATTGCGTCGGCTCGCATGGGGCAGACAATTTACACCGAACCGAATGCCGTTCAGGTGAAGGATGTCGATTCCTTCCCAGCTGAGTCGATCGCCAGAAGCGGTCTCTTGATCGCGCTTCGCTCCAACCTCTCAAAGACTCCTCTTCCACCGGAAATTCAAAAAGCCATCACATCACTTGGCGAGGGCGAAGGCTTGCTGGCGGAGATCATCACAGGTCCGTCAGACGCACAGCGGCGTTGGATTATTGTCAGCGGAGCGGATTCCGATGGGCTGGAAAAAGCCGCGCAGACTCTCGGCAGCGAAATAGCCCTCCGCAATGTGCCAGCGAACCCTTGGGTCATCACTTCGGCGCCTGTCATTTCACCCATCGCCGAGAAGTTGGCGCAACCTCCCGCCGGGCCAGTGGCTTTCGATACCCTGCGCGACGGCTCTGTGACATTGCGTGGACTTTTTCGAAATCAAACCTCGCGGGACATCAATTTACCCCCGGGCTATCAGACGACACCCGGTGGCTATATGGAAATCGACCTCGCCCACTGCGGAGCGCTCGAAAAAACCTCGGCGCTGGAGTTGCGTTTGAATGATGTCGTAGTCGGCAGCATCGCCCTCACTCCGCAAAACGCCGCAGGCACCCGCCAGCGTCTTCTGATTCCTGCCGGTATCACGGGTCGCGATCCTTCGAAGCTCTCCGTCTCGAGCTATCTCGATATTGGAACCGTCGATTGCGCTCATCGCAATGACGAGCGCGCCTGGTTGGACTTGGGTGGGAATTCGACGGTGAATTTTCATGCGGCTCCAGTCTCGATCAATGATCTCAGCCGTCTTGGACTTCTCTGTCTCCGCGATGCATTTTTAAGGCGCGCGGCGATTCTTGTCCCGGCTGAGAGCAGTCCAGAGCGCAACGAACTCCTTAAAACCATCGGCATGCACCTTGGTCGCCAGCTTGCCGATATGCCGGTGCTCTGGCCTCAGGTCGCAACCTATGGCCCCGGACTTCCGCCCGACCCAGCGCGTCTGAGCGGTCGCTCGGGATTGATCCTGGGTTCCGCGTTCCAGTGGCCTCTGGCCTTCGGCAAAAATCTCCACCTTGCGATCGAAGGCGCAGAATCCCCAACCAGCTCGATCATGCTGCGGGGTGAGCCCATCCCCGTCGTGGACTTCGATTCATCCCTCAGCTTTGTGCAACTTCTGCCATCACCTTGGTCGAAGGGGGAAATCTTCGCCACAATCGGTGGAGTGAGCGGATACGGCGGAAAAACAACGCTGGATCTTCTTACAGACCCCAGTGTGTCCGAACGCCTCAGCGGCACAGTGGCAGCGGCCGACGCCAGCGGTCGTGTTATCACCTATGATGTGCGATTCATTCAGGAAGTCTCGCTCTCGAATCACATCCGCATGGGATTCGCCTCGGGGACGACGCCGGCTGACATCGAGGACCGGCGTATGGATAAGACAGAGGCAGGGTTCATGACCCAGAGTGTGAACTACTGGATCGCCGGAGCATCGTTCGCCGTCATGGCGGGAATTTATATCATCCAGCGCATACTGGTTCGCCGCCGCAAAAACAATGGGAATGGAGACGAACTGTGAAAAACATCCTCTCTCTGGCCGCGCTGGCGCTTGTTTTTGCAGCGGCGCAGGCCCCTGCGGCTTCCAGCACCCTGTTGATCTACGACACGCTCTCGAAGCCATTCTCACTCGTGAACGAAGTCGCTCCGATTCAAATGAGCCTCACTCACTTTGACACGCATGTGGAAACTCTCACCGATACGAAGGTAACGGCAGCGGATTTGGAAAAAGCCGACTTCATTCTGCTGGCGGGAATTTCCGGGTTTCCCAAGCTGAAGCCGGATTTGCTGGCAATGCTCGAGCGGTCGCCAAAGCCAGTCATGGCGGTCGCAGCAGCGGCCTCCTTCGCCTCGGAAAAGCCGTCGGCATCGTCCAAGGTCTCCGCCCCGCTTGAAAAAACGAAGGTGGCGTATCGCGGTCAGGAGTGGACGCTCAGACTCGATCCTTTCTTTGGGGAATCTTATGCCGGTGCCCGCACGCTTGTCGGCACATCATCAAAGGGCGGGAAACCACTGGCTTGGCGGTTTGGCAACCGCTTTGGCTTCGCTGCCCTGCCGTCCGAGCCTCCTCTTTCCATGGTGTTCTCGGATGTCCTTATCGACTTTTACGGGGGAAGCCAGGAAGCCACTCCGGCAATGGTTTTTGTGATTCAGGATTATAATCCGTCCTGCAACCCCGCGGCCCTCCGGCGCGCAGTGGATTATTTCGAGCATCAGAAGACACCATTCGTCGTGACGACTCAGATGAAGGAGGTCCCACCAGGGGTGGAAATCATGCCCCGTGAGGAATTTCTTGATGCTCTCCGCTATGCCCAGGCTCACGGGGGACGCATTTTTTTACACGGAGGCAATGGCCCTCAGCGGAGTGAGGTGTTCCTAAAAGAAGGCATCCGAATCGAGGGGGCTGAGGACACTCCGTCGCCCTCTGCAGGAATTGAGATCGGAAGCGCTTTTGTGCAGCGAATTCCAGGTGAAGCGCCCGTTCCTTTTGCCAGCGCCGTGCCGCTGCGGTTGGAAGGCGGAGGGTTGCTTATTCCAGCAAATGTCCATGCCGGGATGGATGGTTCCGCAAATGAGGAACTCAAGAAGTCCATCCGCGACATCTCCAGCTTTCGCGGGGGTGTTGCCGTAGTCGTCGTTCCTGCCTGGATGCGATTCCAAGACATGCTTGCCGCTTTGGAGGCAGCACGATCCAGCGCTCTTCCGGTCATCGATCCCGTAACCCGTTTTTCCGTTCCAAAAAGTTAAGAACTCCATGAAACCATTTTATTTTCCATTGGTCCTGCTCGCCTCAGCCGCCTTGTTGCAGGCGCAGACCCCTGATCCTGTCGCCGAGGCCGCGACGCTTTCGAATCAAGGGCGTCACTCCGAAGCTTCCGCCATCCTTCAGAAGGCCACGGACTCAAACCCCGGCGACGAAGGGCTTCGATTCCGCCTGGCTACGGCACTTGTCTTCGACAGGAGAAATGCCGAAGCCCGCACGATTTTTAGTGAATTGGCAAAATCTTGGAACGCCGACATTGCTTCGATGGCGGCATCGAGTTTGACCGCGCTCGATCGCGCCGAAGCCATCGAGAAAGCCGCCCGGGAACAACCTCCTTCTGCCGAAACCCTACGCCGCGAAGCGGAATACCGCGCACGGCAAGCCCGTCTTGATCGCCAGCAGGCAGCGTATGAGCTCATCAATGCACGACGCGACGAGGAAGCAGTGCGGGCGATTGATGACCTGGAGCGGCAGGGCGAGGTGACGCCGGAGTTGATCATTGAAAAATCCGCCGCCCTGCAGCGCATGGGCGACACCCTCGCCGCTATCGTGGTGCTGCGCGATGTGGCAGCAGGTGACAATCCCGATCCCCGCGCCCGCCTTCAATTGGCCGCCTTGTTGGCAGAGCAGGGACGCCGCGCTGAAGCCTTTGAAATCTGGCGTGACCTTCGCGATCAAGGCGGCGACGCAACGCTGAGCCGCGTGGCTGCAGCCGAGATCGAAGCGCTTGCCCCATCCTACAACCTGGAGCGTTGGACATGGGGAGAGTTGGACCTCTATGGCACTTATCTCTCCCGCTACAATATCGGCGTGTCCTCCGGGCGTCTCCGCGAGGGAACATTCATTCCCGGTGCACGATGGATCGAGCCGTTTGTTCAGGCCGACTTCAGTCTAGACTCCTCAAACACGAGCAACGGGCAAGGACCGGGGCAGGGGATTCCGACCATATACAACGAGAACCTGGCTGGTTTTCATGCTGGCGCGCGCATTCGCCCATTTGCCAACCAATCCCTTGTTCTCTATGTCCTCGGCGGTATTCAGAAGGATCTGCGCGGCACAGAGCAACATAACGGCGAATGGTTCGCCGAGATCATTGCTGGCATCAATGGCTACTGGGCTTGGGGGCCTGGCAAGGAATGGACAGCTATCGATCTTGAAGGAGTTTCACCCGGTGGACTCCCCACACTTCCCTCTACTAGCCAAGCATCCCGCTGGGCTCTCAACAACTGGTCCCCGGTTCAGTTCCGGCTCGACTGGTTCGTTGAGGCCGGCGGCGATGCGGCCTATTACAGCCGTCTGCCGGACTGTCTCGCCTACGGGCAGTCGCGCCAAGGCGCCCGCATCATGCAATTCGGAAAGGCTGCCGCAGTTGACATCTACGGACTCGAAAACCTCACGATGGATACGAAGGGCAACTACTACGACAACTACTTCGAGGCAGGCCCGGGAATGCGCTTCGTCACGGCACCTGTGGGCGCCGCTGTTCTGACAACCAGCGTCGATTATGTTTTCGGTTCCTACCTCGGACGCAACAGCAACAACACACGCGGCGACACGGCTGCGAACTATTCGGATTTCCGTCTCACTGTAGCCCTATCCCTCCGCTGGTAATTCCTATGGACACTCTGCACACACTATTTGTCGTTCTCGCCTACATCTCAGCCGTCGGATTCCTCGTTTTTGGGATCGATGATGTCTTCTTTGATATGCAATTCCTGCGCTACCTGCGTGGCCACCGCAATGCCCGGCCGGTCTCGCTCGAAAAGCTCAAAAACGAACCTGAAAAACTCATCGCCATTTTCATCCCGGCATGGATGGAGGGCGGAATCATCAACCGCAT
>JAPLTI010000051.1 GCA_026398285.1 Verrucomicrobiota bacterium | reverse complement strand
TGGGTGAATGGAAATTTGAAATAACCAACCGCTAAAAACTAATTTCCCATGCAAGCAGTTCTCGATCTTTTCAAACAAACCGGTGCCCTACTCCACGGCCACTTTGTGCTTCGCAGCGGCCTGCACAGTCGCGAATTCTTCCAGTGTGCTCTCCTCCTGCAGGACGCGCCCATAGCGGCGCGCGTGTGCGGAATGCTCGCTGAAAAGCTCAGCGCGTATGATGCTGAAACCGTGGTATCCCCCGCAGTCGGCGGGATCATCGTCGGTCAGGAAGTGGCCCGCCATCTCGGCAAGCGGCACATCTTTGTTGAGAAGGATGGAAATGGAGGACTCGTGCTGCGCCGTGGTTTTCAAATTCAACCCGGCCAGCGTTTCGTTGTAGCCGAGGATGTCGTAACGCGCGGAGGCCGTGTGCAGGAGACAATCCAGATCGTGCGCGACCATGGTGGAATCGTTGTAGCGGCAGGCTCGATCGTTGATCGCAGTGGCGGCGAACTCCCCGACTTTGGATGCCCTTTCGTTTCCTTGGTGCAGATGAATGTGGAGACCTTCGCGGCGGACAACATTCCCGCCGACCTGCAAGGCACTCCTGCCATCAAGCCCGGCAGCAAGTAGCCCACCGCTGCGATTGACATGGCGGCCGACACAGGCAAAATGCGCGGCTCACATTTCAACCACACATACCACTATGGCACTTGCAACCGGCTCCAAAGCTCCTGAATTCACACTCAAAACAATCGGCTCCGAAGGCCTCGCAGACTTCAGCCTCTCGTCGAACTTCGGCAAAAAAAACACTGTCCTTCTTTTCTTTCCCCTCGCCTTCACCGGCGTCTGCACGCAGGAACTCTGCGATGTCACTGCAGGTCTTGCGAAGTATGAATCCCTGAATGCAGCAGTCGTGGGCATCAGCGTGGACAGCCCATTTGCGCAGGAAGCCTGGGCGAAAAAAGAGAACATCAACATCCCGCTCGTGAGCGATCTGAACAAGGAAACCGCGAAAGCCTACGGTGTTCTTCTCCCTGACCTCATCGGCCTCGGCGCCGTGTCCGCACGCGCGGCCTTCGTCATCGACAAGGACGGAGTGATCCGTCACAGCGAACAGACCCCGACTCCGAAGGAACTCCCCGACTTCAACAAAATCGCCGAGGTTCTCGCATCGCTGTAAAAACCATTCGCGGAAAATTTCAAAAATCTCCTTGTCACGGGGTGCGAGTCGTGATGACCTTGCACCCCTTTTCCGCAAAACAAGCGGAGCACTTTTAATATGGCTAAAGAAATCGTAGGACAGATCAAATTGCAGATTCCCGCAGGTGCCGCAAATCCGGCCCCGCCCGTAGGCCCAGCCCTCGGTCAACAGGGTGTAAACATCATGGCATTCTGCAAAGAATTCAACGCCGCCACTCAGAAGCAGTCTGGCGACATTCTCCCGGTGGTTATCACCGTCTATAAAGACAAAAGCTTCACCTTCATCACCAAGGCGCCACCCGCAGCGATCCTCCTCAAGAAAGCCGCAGGCCTCGCATCGGGCTCGAAAGAACCGAACAAAACCAAGGTTGGCAAAATCTCCAAAAAGCAGGTCATGGACATCGTCAAAATCAAGATGTAAGACATGAACGCCCGCACCGAGGAAGCTGCATTCCGCACACTCTGTGGAACCGCCCGCCAGATGGGACTCGAAGTCGCCGAGTAAAACCGGAAACAGTTTTTTCATTTCACAACCCGCCACTTCTCAGAAGTGGCGGGTTGTTTTTTTGTCTTGCCATTTCGGAAACCCTGATGGCTCTGGCGCCGACTCATTCATTCAACGGGGTCTGTTACGCAATTGTCACAAATCTTATTTTGGCGCATGGTAAATGCCTTAGTTCACTCACGACCTACATGAAATTCACATCAAGCTTGGCACTCTGCCTATCCATTACCACCTCACTAGCCTTCGTCACCACTGGACGGGCACAACAAATCTCAGGTGCCGGCGCGACATTTCCTGCTCCGCTCTATCAGCGCTGGGGGGTTGAGTTCAACAAAGTGCAACCCGGCATCCAAGTGAACTACCAATCTGTGGGAAGCGGAGCCGGTGTGAAAAATTTCATCCAAGGCGTGGTGGTCTTCGGCGCGAGCGATGCCGCGATGTCCGATGAAGAAATCGCGAAAGTCGCTGCGGGTGCTGTAATGATACCAGCTACGGCTGGAGAGATTGTTTTTGCCTACAACCTCCCGGGAGTTTCGGGAATCAAGCTGACTCGCGAGGTCATGGCGGGCATCTATCTTGGAGAAGTCAAAAAGTGGAATGATCCAGCCATTGTCAAAGCCAATCCCGACCTGAAACTTCCCAACATGCCAATCCAAGTCGCCTACCGCTCTGATGGCAGCGGAACGACCTATGTCTTCACCCAGCACCTTTCAGAGATCAGCGACAAATTCGATGACGAGGTCGGCACCGACAAATCCGTGACTTTCCCCGTGGGCGTTGGCGGCAAGGGTAACGAGGGTGTCACAGCTCTCATCAAGCAGAGCCCGGGCACAGTGGGCTATGTCGAGTATGGTTATGCCAAGGACAACGGCCTCTCGATGGCATCCCTGCAAAATAAATCCGGCAACTTCATCGCTCCAGACATCGCATCCGCTCGCAGCACCCTCTCCAATGTGCAGCTTCCCGAGAACCTCCGCGTCTGGCCAGTTGATCCCGAGGGTGCCAATGACTATCCGATTGCGAGCTTCACTTGGCTCCTTCTCTACAAAAAATATTCCGACCCTGCGAAGCTGAAGGCACTCAAAGAATTTGTGACCTGGAGCCTTACGGACGGCCAGTCATTCTCCGAGAGCCTAGGCTATGTCCCGCTGCCGGAAGCTGTGGTTGAGAAAGCCAAAGCGGCACTGGCCACAGTGCAATAACACCACATCCCTTCAAAGTGTCAGCACCCGAGAAGGACATCATTTCGCCGGCCGGTTATCGGCCGGCGCCGGATTTGTTCAAAATCCTGTGTCAAACAGCCTCGCTCCTCACGGTGCTGATGCTGGGATGGATCATTTACGAAATCATCGAATCCGCTTGGCCAGCCATTCAGAAATTCGGGTTTGATTTCATGACCACCTCGGCCTGGGTGCCAAACCGCGAGCGGTTCGGCGTGTTGCCCTTCATCATTGGCACGCTGGCGAGTTCATTCCTCGCCATTCTTTTTGCGTTTCCGCTGGGCGTTGCGATTGCGATTTTTTTGAGTGAGAACTTCCTCTCACCATCGATCCGCCAGACCATGCGTTTCGTCGTGGAAATGCTGGCCGCCATCCCGAGCGTCGTCTACGGACTGTGGGGAATCTTCGTCATCATCCCCATTGTAAAGGCCTTTGGGGACTGGGCGGTCGGCACATTCGGTGACTTCCCGCTTTTTTCTGGCCCCGCCTACGGCAACTCGCTCCTCACAGCCTCGGTCGTTCTGGCCATCATGATTTTGCCAACCATCACAGCCATCTCGCGAAACTCCCTGGCATCCGTTCCCAAGACGCTGCGCGAAGGAGCCTACGCGCTAGGGGCAACCCGCTGGGAGGCCATCTTCAGCGTCATCCTGCCAACAGCCGCGCCCGGCATCGTTGCAGCAACGATTCTCGGCCTCGGTCGCGCCATGGGCGAGACGATGGCGGTCGCCATGCTCATCGGCAACAGTTCGAGGCTCTCCTGGTCGGTGCTCTCTCCCTCGGGAACCCTTGCCGGTCTCCTTGCAAACCAGTTCGGCGAGGCGCAGGGCCTCCAAGTGAACTCCCTCATGTATGCCGCGCTTATCCTCATCGGCATCACTCTTGTTGTAAACCTGCTCGGCGAGGCCGTGCTGCGCTACACCCAAAAGCAAACCGCAGGCATTCGTTAAACCAAATGGATCCCATTGCTTCCCACTCCTTGGATTTTTTCGACGGTGACCGTTCGGTGAATTCAAAAACAGTAGCCCGCTCTTTGACAAATCGCATCCTTAGCGGCGTCTGCATCACGCTTTCGCTTCTGACAATGGTGCCTTTGATTTCGATTATTTTTCTCCTTTTAAAACAAGGTCTCCCCTTGCTTGGCGCGGGAATTTTTACGGAATTGCCACCTGCGGCGGGAATGACGGGCGGAGGTTTCGGCAATGCCATTCTTGGCACCCTGGCCATGGTTGGCATCGGCCTCGCCGTCTCGGCTCCAGCGGGCATCCTCTCGGCGATCTTCATCAATGAATACGCGCCCACATCGCGCCTCGCCCAGACTGTTCGCCTTGTGGCCAAGCTCCTCACTGGCATCCCGTCCATCATCTGTGGTGTGTTTGCTTTTGCCGTGGTTGTCATGATGACCGGGACCTTTTCGGCCTATGCGGGCGGATTGGCTCTGGCAGTCCTTATGCTGCCAACGATTCTTCTCACATCCGAGCAAGCCCTCATGGGCGTCCAGAGCGCCTACCGCGAGGCGGCTTACGGGCTGGGAGCCACGCGTTTTCAAACAATCGCCCGCGTGGTTCTGCCCGATGCCTTTCCTGCAATCATGACCGGTGTCATGCTTGCCGTGGCGCGCGCAGCGGGAGAGACCGCACCCCTCATTTTCACCGCCCTCTTCAGTCAATTCTGGGCGAAGTCGCTGAACGAACCGACCGCTTCCCTCTCCGTCCTAATCTACAATTTCTCCACCGTGCCATTCCCCCACCAGATCGCCATGGCTTGGACGGCCTCACTCGTCCTCGTGGCCTTTGTCACGCTTGCTAATATCTCTGCACAAACCATTTTCTCCCGGAAAAATTGACCGAATCCACAAAATCCGATGCAAACCTCAAAAGAAGCACCCGTAAAAATGACAACGGATGACAGGAATCTCCTCGGCCGGCCCGATTTCATCTCCGTGAAGGATTTCAATTTTTTCTACGGAAAAAAGCAGGCACTCCATACAATCAATATGGACATCCCGGAGCGCCAAGTCACCGCGCTCATCGGTCCATCCGGCTGCGGAAAATCAACACTCCTGCGCAATTTCAACCGAATGAATGAACTGATCGACGGAGTCCACCACGAGGGGGATATCCGCATTCTCGGAAAAAGCATTTATGACAAAGGGATCGAGGTCATTTCCCTTCGACGCAGCATCGGAATGGTTTTCCAGAAATCCAACCCCTTCCCGAAATCCATCTACGAGAATGTGGTCTTCGCACTCCGAATCAGCGGCACCTCGAAAAAATCCGAACTCGACGAATGCGTGGAACGGAGTCTGCGCGGAGCCGCGCTGTGGAATGAAGTGAAAGACCGCCTGCATGAAAGCGCGCTGGGACTCTCCGGCGGTCAAATGCAGCGCCTTTGCATAGCCCGCGCCATCGCCAACCGCCCCAAGGTGCTGCTCATGGACGAACCCTGCTCGGCGTTGGACCCTATCGCCACGGTCAAGGTCGAGGAACTCATTCGTGAACTGAAACAGCAATTCACCATTGTCATCGTGACCCACAACATGCAGCAGGCCACGCGATGCTCGGACAAAACCGCGTTTTTCTACCTCGGCAAACTCATCGAATTCGCCGACACGCCCAAAATTTTTTCAAACCCCTCGGAAAAGCAAACAGAAGACTACATCACCGGCCGATTCGGTTGAAATTCCGAGATCACCCCTCACTTTATAAATGGAAAACACTCGACACATTCTCACTGGATTCGAAGACGCCTTGGACAACCTGCGCAAGGATGTCCTCATGATGGCAAGCTTGTCCTCGCGAAGTCTGGAGAATGCCAGAAAAGGTCTCTTCGAGCGGGACGAGGACTGGTGCAACACGGTGATCGCAGACGACGAGGAAATCGATGCACTGGAAATCCAGGTCGATGCCGAGGGTATCGAGATCATGCTGCGTTTCCATCCCTTTGCCTCTGATCTGAGAAATGTGATCGCAGCGATGAAAACCAGCGTGAATCTGGAGCGGGCTTCCGACCAATCCGTGGGAATCGCCCGTCGGGCACGCAAGCTGATTGCGCTCCCTCAAATGCCTACCACCTCGCGCATCGAGCCTATCTTCAACCTCGCCTCCTCGGTTTTTAATGACGCAATCAAGTCCTATGCGGACAGCGACATCGAATTAGCCCGCACAATCAAGGGACGCGACAAGGAATTGGACGAACTCAACCGAGATTTTGCCGACAGCCTCACGGAACTGATGCCTCAAAATCCCGAGCACATCAGAGGATTTCTGGAGTTGATTTTCATTTCACGCTGCTTGGAGCGCATTGGCGACCAGGCAAAAAACATCGCAGAAGATTTGATCTATGCGGTCTCGGTGAAGGATATCCGCCACAGCCACGCGACGAGGTAGGTCGCTTGTGCGGCGACTCCGCCAAGCTCAATCCCTCAAGCAGAGGGCAGCGGCAAAATTGGCGATCTCCTTCGCGCCGGCAGGGTGGCTGAGTGGACCGGTGGCTAGATAGCGTTGCGAGTAGAGGGCGCCGTTTTTTTCGAAAAGGTTACGCACTGCTGTTGAGATTGCCTCGGGCGTTGTGGCAATCTCTCCCGCACCATTTTCCACAAGCAACAAGGCATTCCCCTCCTCCTGACCGGGCACGACCTGTGTGATGATCATGGGAGTCCGCGCTGCCATGGCTTCTTGAACTGTGGCCCCACCTGCTTTGCTGATGAGGACATGCGAGCGCCGCAATAAATTGGGAATTTCGGAGGTCCAGCCATGGAGTTCGATCTCCTTGCCCATCTCGAGTGCAAGTTGCTGGAGTTTTTTCATCAGCACTTCATGGCGGCCACAGGTCACGGTCAGCGCGATGTTTTCAACGGCGAGCAACTCGCGGACAATAGCCGGAGCGACATCCTGAGCCGAATTCACCATGTAAAGAACCTGCCAGCGTCCATCCGCAGGGGGATTCCCTCGCTCAGGCAAAATCTCCGAAAAAACTGTGGGCACCGGGAACCCAGTGACGCGGATTTTTTCGCGGGCCACCCCACCCTGCTCCAGGGACTTGGCAGTGGACTCGTTCGGGACAAGGAAAAACTCGCTCGTGCAACGCCACCAGATGGAATTGATGGTGAGTGAATCCGTGACCACGGTGACATAGAAAAATGGCCGTCCCTTTCCCTTGCGGACCTGATCCAAGAACGCTCCGTAACCTGGAAAGCAGCTCACGACGACATCGGCATCATAGCGGGTGATGCGGTCAGCCAGCAGATTCACGGCCATCCAGAATAAGCCTACGCCGCGATTCACCCAAGGCGCACGGTCGAGGAAGTTGTAAAATGCGCTCCAGAGGCCGGGATGCTTGTTAATGATATGTCGGTAGCCCGACTGCAAGAGGCGGTTCAGCCATCCGTAGGACTCGTTAAAGATGTCATTCACCGCAACCGCCACTTCGGGATGAGACTCCCGCAATGCCTGCTCGAGATTACGGGCTGCGGCATTATGCCCCTCGCCAAACCCTGCAGTCAGAATGAGAACAGAGCCGGAAACCATGGTGAATCAGGGGGGGAGAATTCCCTGTCGCGGGTCGGCCTCGCCAATGCGTCGAGTGATCTCGAGCGCGATATCCAAGGCGTCGGCTGCAGCCAGTCCGGTGACCTTGGGTTTCAGGCCTTCGCGGGCGCAATTCAAAAACGAATCCAGCTCGATTTTGAGGGGTTCGCCCTTCTCGATGGCCACGGGCTCACGAACGATGCGCTTTCCACTGAAGTCGGTGACGATTTTCGAGTCGGTAGCCAGACCGATCAACTTGCCGAGACCAGAGCTGGTGCGTTCGTCTTCGCGAGCCAACCGCAGGAGGTAGCCGCTTTGATTTTTATAGTCGAGCGAGAGATAGGCATTCTCCTGGAAGACGCGGATTTTTCGGACCCGCTCTTGGCTGATGCGGCTCGCCGTGACATTCGCAACGCACCCATTCTCGAAACGGAAGCGCACATTGGCGATATCCTCGCCCCGGCCGAGCACGGAGATGCCCACGGCATCCAAACTCACCAGAGGAGAGCGCACGAGGTGCAAAATGATTTCTATGTCGTGAATCATGAGGTCGAGGACAACGCCAATATCCGTGCTGCGATTTGGGTAGGGCGAAAGCCGAGTGACCTCCAGAAAACGCGGATTTTGCAACTGAGCCTCCAGTGCATGAAGAACGGGATTGAATCGCTCCACATGCCCGACCTGCAGAACGCATCCCTGTCGGGCAGCGGCCTCCGCCAGTTCGCGAGCGTGAGAAGGCGTGTCGGCGATGGGTTTTTCAATGAGCAAATGCTTGCCTCGTGCGAGAAGCTCCATGCCCGTGGCGTGATGAGTTACAGTCGGCGTGCAAATCGTCGCGGCATCGACCAAACCAGCGAATTCCTCGAGTGATGAGACCGCCTGGCAATTGAAGTTTTTTGCTGCAGCGGTCGCAGCTTCCCGGTTGGTGTCATACACCGCCGTGAGTTGGCTTCCGGGCAACTCGCTGTAGATGCGCGCATGGTTCATACCCATGTGACCGACACCCACCACACCTGTTCGAATCGTTTTCATTGTCCGTGAAGGGAAATACCAAGACGCACAGCCTCCGCACAGACTTTCGATCGATCAAGCAGCAAAGTGGCACCGGCCTCAACGCCGATGGCGCGAATACCAGCCTCGGCCGCCACTTCGAGTGTGCGGGTCCCGATGACAGGCACATCGAAACGCATATCCTGACCAGGCTTGGAAACCTTCACCAATGTGGCCGATCCCCGCCCAAGAGCACCGCCTCGACGAATGGCCTCGTTGGTTCCTTCAAAGGCCTCCACCGCCAAAACCGTGCCGTTTTTGACAACTACCGTCTGGCCGATATCCAGGCGGCTCGTCTCCTTGGCGATGCGGAATCCAAAATCAAGATCGGCCAGATAGCGCGACTTTAGCTTGGGCCCGGCAATGAAGCCCGGCGTGGCAAGATGCTCGTCGAGATAAGTTGTCGCAGAAACAAGACCGACGCCGACTTTCTCCAACTCTCCAGCCACCGCGCCAAAGAGCGTTTCGGCATTGCGCTCCTTCAACTTGGCCAGCAGGACGAGGGCCTTGAAATCCGGCCGAAGATTGAACAAGTGACTCGGAGCGATCTGACCGGCCATGAGCGAACGGCTGGCGCCGGACTTTTTAGCGGCATCGAGCAACCTGGCCATCTGGCCCACCCTCATCCACTCCACAGCATCAACCATCCCTGCAAGCTCCGCCTTGGTCTCGCCTTCGAACGCTGCCATCACGATGCGGGAAACCCCCGCCTTTCTGGCCCCCTCGACCACCAACCGGGGGTAGTCACCACCTCCAGCGATGAGAAACAAAGGGGATGCGTCTTGAGCGGAAATCATGTGAGAAAATCAATAGCCCACATCATCGAATCGATTCACGCGGAAATTGCCACTCCGAGCAGGGGACTGCTGTTTTTTAACACCGCTGCGAGAATCTCCGCCGCCGGATGGAAAAGTAAAACCCGGCTGGTCGGTTTTATAGGTGTTCACGAAAATCTGAGCCGTCTGCCCCGCGCCGGGCAGTTTGCGCCTTTGAGCAATAAACTGGCTGGGGCGATAGTAGTTGGTGAAGTCTTTGGCGAATGCCGAGCGATTGATGCCGATGTAGAGGTTTTTTCGGATTTCATAGTGCAGGTGCGCGGTATACATGCCGCGGTTCGTCCCAATCGTTCCGACCTGCTGCCCTCGCACGACCTGTTGGCCTTTGCGAACCATAATCTGGTTGAGGTGGGCATACATCGAGTCCACGGTCTTGAGTTTTCCACCCTCGACGAACGCGTGCCTCACGATGACCACATTCCCCCACCCCATGCGAGCGTCCATAGCGAAGGTCACATAGCCATTTCCAATACAATAAACCGGAGCCCCCAGATCGCTATTCCCGCCAGCCACACCATTCCAGTCCTCCCCGGGATGGTAGGACAAGAACCCTCTGGACATGTAATACCCCTCGGCGTCGGGTTTGCCGACCGGCATGTCGAAACCATCCGCCACCCTCACTGCGGCACGGTTGCCACCGGGGACAGCCACAAGGGCTCCCACGAAGAGCATGAGAAATATCCAAAACAGCCAGCGTCGCATGAAGGGGGAATTTAAACCCGACCGAACCAGAACCGCAAGCCACACGACCCACCGGAAGTTTTCAGAAAAATCATGTTAGGGTTGCAGGCAGACTGAAAATCGACAACATCGCGCCCATGTCAAAAGTCTTTCCGCCGCGACTTCGCACATCAGGCCACTCGACGGCCTCGTATGCGATTGTCGCCAGCAAATTCAATCAGGAATTTGTCCAATCCCTCGTGGACAACGCCCACACGGAACTCAACGCACTTGAGCCGGGAGCGAATATCGTCCTTGTCTGGACGCCTGGCTCCTTTGAGATTCCACTTTTTGTCCAAGCCACGGCGGAACTGAACCGTTTTCAAGCCATCCTTGCCTTGGGAGTCATCCTGGAGGGTGAAACCGAGCATGCCCGCCTGATCGCCGAGGCGGTGACACGCTCACTCATGGATATTTCGCTCAAACACAAGGTGCCCGTCATACATGAAGTGCTCCTCGTCAAAGACGAAGCACAAGCCCGCGCGCGTTGCATGGGCACAGAACACAACCGTGGCGTCGAAGCCGCGAGGGCAGCCATCTCGGCCGCCCGCAAACTACCGGAGATTGTATAACCATGGGAGTCCGACGCGATGCCCGCGAAGCAGCGGTGCAATATCTTTACCAACGGGAAATGCAGGGAGATCAAAGCGATCAAGCCCTGGAAGAATTTTACGAAATGAGAGGACTCAGCCCGAGCGGCAAGAGGTTCTGCAACGAACTACTCGAAGGCTGGATGCAACACCGTGAGGAAATCGACGAGGTGATCGCAAAAAACGCCCGCAATTTCGAGTTCAACCGCCTCTCGGCCGTGGATCGCAATGTGCTGCGCATAGCCTGCCACGAAATCCTTTTCCGCTCCGATATACCGGCGCCGGTAGCCATCAATGAAGCCATCGAGATCGCCAAGAAATACAGCACCGAGGATTCGGGCAAGTTCGTGAATGGCGTTTTGGACAATATCCGGAAACAAAAATCCGCCGTCGCCTGACCTATGGCCGCAGGATTTTTTAAAAGTTTCATCTCCCGCTTCACAGGTGGTCCGGTGGACTGGGACGAACTCGAAGAGACACTGATTCGCGCGGATTTCGGAGTTTCCATGACCACGGTCATCCTCAAGGCCATGAGAGCCCGGGGCGGCGAAGTGAATGGAGAAACCGCGCTCCAGGTGCTGCGCGAGGAAATCCTTAAAATTCTTCCCACAGAAAACGCTCCCCTCACGCTGCTCCCCTCGGGCCCTCGCACCATCCTTGTGGCTGGCGTCAACGGCACCGGCAAGACGACATCCTGCGCGAAGCTCGCGAACTGGCTGAAGTCCCAAAACCACTCGTGCCTGCTCGTGGCGGCGGACACCTTCCGCGCGGCAGCCATCGAGCAACTTTGCGCCTGGGGTGCCAAACTCGGCATCGAGGTCATTCGCAGCCAATATCAAGGCGACGCCGCAGCGCTGTGTCATGATGCGTGGAACAGCGCTAGGCGCCGCAATATCGAATTCCTCCTCTGCGACACGGCCGGACGCCTGCACACAAAGAGCAACCTCATGCAGGAACTCGCCAAAGTGGTTCGAATCCTCGGCAAGCAGGATGCCACCGCTCCCCATGAGAAATGGATCGTCCTCGATGCCTCCACCGGTTCAAACGCACTTGTGCAAGCCCGCGAATTTCACAAAGCCATCGGCCTCACTGGCGTGATCCTCACCAAACTCGACGGCAGCGGAAAAGGCGGCATCGCCATTGCCATCCAACACGAACTCGGAATCCCAACGCGATTCATCGGCACAGGAGAAAAGGAAACAGATTTTGCTCCTTTCGATCGCGACAGGTTCGTGGAGTCGCTGCTCTGAATCAGGCTTGCGCGGCCATCGCGTGTCCGGCGATCCAGCCAGTAGTCCATGCGGCTTGGAAGTTGAAGCCCCCAGTGATGCCGTCGATATCGAGCGCTTCGCCAGCGAAATGAAGCCCAGGAACAATGCGGCTTTCCATGGTTTTGAAATCCACCTCCGGCAAGGGAATGCCGCCACAGGTCACGAATTCCTCCTTGTTTGTGCTTTTTCCCCGCACCGGCAACTCGGTGGATGTCAAAAGGGCCGCGAGTTTGAGAGCGTCTGCGCGTGAGAGGCGCGCCCATTTCGTATCAGGCGCGATGCCAGCTTGAAGGACTAGAGACTCCCAAAGGCGCGCTGGCAGTGGGTTCCAGCGGGTGCGAAGGATCGTTTGACCGCCCGATGTTTCGCGGCGGGCTTGGAGGTCCTCGATGAGGGAATCGCGATTGGTCTCAGGGAGCCAATTGATCCGGAGAGGAAATTCATAGTGGAGATCGTAAAGTTTCCTCGCCCCCCAAGCGGAGAGCCTGAGGATGGCAGGACCGCTCAGGCCGGCGTGCGTGACCAGCAGCGGGCCGCATTCTTTCAAGTCCGTTC
>JAPLTI010000225.1 GCA_026398285.1 Verrucomicrobiota bacterium | reverse complement strand
AGGGTGGTCTTGCCTGCATCAGGATGCGAGATGATGGCGAAGGTTCGCCGGCGCGCGATTTCGCGCTCTGCAGTGGTCATATTTCAAAGGGTTTCGGAAGCTGTGTGAGAAAGCGGGCGCCGGATTTCGTGATGAGTGCGACATCCTCATGGCGCACGCCGCCGAGTCCGGGCATGTAGATGCCTGGTTCGACGGTGATGACGTGACCGGGCAGGAAAGTGGTGTCTGAAAAACGGGGTGACTCGTGAATTTCGAGCCCTAGCCCGTGGCCGGTGCCGTGGAAGAATCCCTGCCAGCGTCCGTTTTTGATTTCCGTGGGATATCCCTGCGTGGCGAAATGGTTCTTCACCATGTTGTGGATGATTCGTCCCTCGGTGCCGGGCTTCATGGCGTCGTGGGCGAGTTTTTGTCCTGCGAGGCAAGTCTCCCAAAGATGGCGCTGGGCGTCTGTCGCCTTGCCTCGAACGACCGTGCGGGTGATGTCGCCGAACCACCCGGTGCGGGCGTCGCGGGGGAAGATGTCGAGGATGATCAGCTGGTTTGCAAAAAGCGGGTCGGAGCCGCGCGAATGGGGGTCGCACGCCTGCTCGCCGCACGCGACGATTGTATCACCACGGGCTTCGCCGCCATTGCGCAGGACCGCGGTCTCCATTTCTATGCGGAGAAGTTCCGAGGTGAGCACATCGCCGTTGAATGAGAGGCTGCCGTCCTTGCGGATGCGGGAGGCGCGGAGGATTTCGATGCCACGGGTCATGCCTGCTTCGGCAATGCGGAGTGCCTTTTCGATCAGTTGCACCTCCTGGCGGGATTTGATTTCACGCTCGGGGTGGAACGATCCGCGCACAGGCTTCAGATCAAGCCCCTCTTTTTTCAGGTCGCGAGCGAGCCCGAGAGGAAAATCATGCGGAACCTTGATTTCGCGGGCGCCTTTCGAGGTGATCCATGCGGCGGTGACTTTGGCCTGCGAGGGCTTTTTATCGGTCGATTGGCGGATTGTTTTTTCAACCTCCGAATAGGAATCGACCGCGTCCACCTTGGCTTCCATCCGGCCGCGATCGACTTCGAGATCGCTCAGGAGAATGTGTTTTTTTCCATCGACCTCAAGGTATGCGAACGAGTCCGGCGCGCGGAAATGTGTGGCGTAAAGCAGGTCCGCGCAGGTCTCGGGGGATCCGAAAATAAGCTTGGGTCGCGACATCCGACAACCATAGCAACCGCTTCGGGAAATGCCAGCGGGACTCAAAATGATTTCAGCGGCTGCATCGCTGTGAGAGAGTCACCACATGTTGCCAAATTTTGTTCTCATAGGGTTCATGGGATGTGGGAAATCCAGTGTTGGTCGGCGCTTGTCGAGCCTCACGGGACATCGCTTTGTCGACTCGGACGAGCTTGTCGTGAAGGCCGAGGGACGGAGCATTCCTGAAATCTTCGCCTCATGCGGTGAGGAGGGATTTCGTGAGATCGAGCAAAGGGTGCTTGCAGATCTCGTCGGCGTGGCCGGTATGGTTCTTTCAAGCGGAGGTGGTGCCATTCTCCGCGAGGCCAACCGCGAGGTGTTGAAAAAGATCGGAATCGTTGTGTGGCTCGATTCCGATCCTAATATCCTCTTCGATCGCGCAATCCGGAGTGGAAAGCGTCCGCTTCTGCAAACGCCAAACCCGCGTGAGACATTTGATCAACTCCTCTCAGCGAGAAGAGCGATTTACGAATCGGCTGCGGATTTCCGCTTCGACTCGACCCATGTGAATCAAGACGAGGCTGCCCGAAAGGTGCTCGAGCAGGCGATGCGAATTCAGTCCCAGAGACCCTGAGGCAGGCTCAGGGTAGCGGGAAGCGGGCTGTGAAGCCCGTCACCTCGCGGCGCAGTGCTGCCAGGCGGGATTCATCGTTCCGAGCGTCGAGCGCTGTGTGGATGAAATCTGCGACCTGCATCATGTCATCCTCGCGGAGGCCTCGGGTGGTCATGGCAGGCGTGCCAATGCGGATGCCGCCGGTTTTCATGATCGACTCGGTGTCGAAAGGAATCGCGTTTTTGTTCACCGTGATCGCAGCCTTGTCGAGCACCACCGAGGCTTCCGCACCGGTGAGACCCGCTGGGCGGAGGTCAACAAGGAGGACATGGTTGTCGGTGCCGCCGGAGACAATGCGGTGCCCGAGTTTCGAGAGGCGGGCTGCAAGGGATTTGGCATTGTTCACGACCTGCTGGGCATAGTTGCGGAAATCGGGTTGCAGGGCCTCTTGGAAACAAACCGCCTTCGCGGCGATGACATGCATGAGCGGTCCGCCTTGCACGCCCGGAAAAACTTGGCCGTCGATCTTCTTGGCGAATTCTTCTTTGCACATCACAAGACCGGCACGCGGTCCGCGCAGGCTCTTGTGTGTCGTCGTCGTGACAAAGTCGGCATAAGGGAATGGCGAGGGGTGCACGCCGCCGGCGACGAGTCCCGAGATGTGGGCCATGTCCACGAAGAGGTATGCTCCAACAGCGTCGGCGATCTCGCGCATCCGCTTGAAATCGATGATGCGGGGATAGGCCGAAGCTCCGGCTGTGATCATTTTGGGTCGGACCTCCTCGGCTTGGCGGGCGAGGGCGTCGTAGTCGATGATCTCGGTTTCGCGGCTCACGCCGTAGTGGTGAACCTCATAGAGTTTCCCTGAAAAATTCGCCTTGTGACCGTGTGTGAGGTGACCGCCGTGGGCGAGGTCCATCGTCAGGATTTTGTCGCCGGGTGTCAGCACGCTGAAATAGACAGCCATATTTGCCTGGCTGCCGCTGTGGGGCTGGACGTTGACGTGCTGCGCTCCGAAGAGCTTCTTCGCGCGCTCGATGGCGAGTGTTTCAACGATGTCCACATACTCACAGCCTCCATACCAACGGCGGCCTGGGTAGCCTTCGGCGTATTTGTTGGTAAGGCAGGAACCCTGCGCCTCCATAACGGCGCGGCTGGTGAAATTCTCCGAGGCGATCAACTCGATGTGCTCGAACTGGCGTTTGTATTCCTTCTCGATGGCTGCTGCGATTTCGGGATCGGTTTCAGTGAGGGCGGAGAGTCCGGTTTGGGATTCGGCGGATGTCGTCATGGGTTTTTGATTAATGATTCGTAATACGGATGGCATGGCCTGCTCGATGCTGCGTTTGCATTCGGCATAGACCGTCCGGCCTTGGCCAATCGGGTCCGGCACATCGGGGGTGCCTTGCTCGTCGAAGCGGAGCAGGCGGACTTTGTGGATGTATTCGGGGAAAAACATGTCCACCAGACGCTCGTGCTCGCGCGTCATGACGAACACATGGGATGCCTTCTCCAACAAATCCTCGGTGACCGGCTGGCTGCGGAATTTCGAGAGGTCGATACCTTGGGCCGCGAGGACATCCACCGCGTCGCGGCTGGCTGGAGCTCCCTGAGGGGCGCTGAGTCCGGCTGAAAAAACGCGCACATCATCCAAGCCGGCGGACATGCTGCGGAACAGCGCCTCCGCCATGGGGCTTCGGCAGACGTTTCCTGTGCAGATGAATAAAACGCTTCGTTTCGATTTCTGGCTCATTCGGTATGTCGCAGTTTAGTTTGGCGGGGTATCAAGTCAAACGCTGTCGGGTTCGATGAAATGCGCGATCAAGGTTCTGTGGCATCTCCAGAAGCTGCAGGCGCGCTGGTGTCTTTATACCAGAGGATGCCATGCTTGCGGAGGTTCAATACCAGGGCGCGCAGGTTATTTGCCATTTCACGATTGCTGATGAGAGTGCCAAGGACGCCGCTTCCGGATTTAGCCTGCTCGACGAGCTTGTGCATGGCGGAGAGTGTCTGCTGAAGCTCGTCGGCTGCTTTTTTTGCGGACTCCATCGTTGCTTTGCCGCTGCTCAGTGTGGTGTCGAATTGCTTCGAGGCCTCTGCGATTTGGCCTGTGGCGGTCTGAAGGTTCTTCATTGTCGCCGAAATGGAATCCAGCTCGGCCTTGGAAAGCACGGTCGAGTCGAGCTTCTTCACAACCGCATTGATGTTGCCTACCGTGGTCCGCAGGTCGGCGATCAAATCCCCCGCGCCAGCCGCCATGCCCGCGATACCTCCGCTATCTTCAGTGCCTTTGAGAACCGCTCCCGGCTTGATGAAGCCGGTTTCTTTGCCTTCACCATCGAGGGCGATTTCGATGTATTTGTCTCCAAGGAGGCCAGAGCTGCCTATGGAAAAAATGCTGCCCACAGGGATTTGAACCTGCTCAAGAATGCGGACATCCACATAGACCCCTCGCATATCGGGAAGAATCGTCGGTTCGTTAGTGATGCGCCCAACTTTCGCGCCGGCCAGCAGAACCTCGGATCCGCGGAGAAGTCCGCTGGCATTGGCGAATTCCACCCGCACATTGTAGTAGCTGGAGAATCCCTCCCCGAGCCGTCCGAAATAGACAACCATGAGCCCAACGGTCACCAGTCCGATGAGGATAAAAACTCCGACTTTGATTTGTGTGCCTCTTTCTTCGCTGCTCATGTGTGGTTATTCAATAAATGGTTTCTCCCGATCTTCCATCCACAAAATCCCTGATTGTTGGATCTGTGCTCGAGCGGAGGTCGTCTGTTGTGCCTGTAAAATAGATGCGCCCCTCGTTCAGCAGCGCCACGCGGTTGGCAATGTGGTTGCAGCTCACCATGTCGTGGGTGACGACGATGGAAGTGACACGCAACTCGGCCTGTAGACGGCTTATCAGTGTGTTGATGCTGTCTGAAACGATGGGGTCGAGCCCTGCCGTGGGTTCGTCGTAGAGGATGACATCCGGCGGTGAGATAATGGCCCTCGCCAAGGCCACCCGCTTGCGCATGCCGCCGCTCAGGTTGACTGGCATTTTTTTGTCGTGTCCGCGCATGTTCACCATGGCTAGGGATTCATCGACCTTCCGCTTGATCACGGCCGGGTCGCGCTCTCCGCGCTCGCGGAGCGGAAAGGCGACATTGTCGAAAACATTCATCGAGTCAAAAAGAGCGCCGTCCTGGAAGAGCATGCCGATTTTTTTGCGGACAGGTTCGAGTTCCCGTTCCTTGAGGGTGGTAACTTCCCGTCCTTCAAACAAGATACTCCCCGAGACCGGGCGCATGAGGCCGATCAGATGCCGCAGGAACACGCTCTTGCCTCCGCCGCTTTTTCCGAGCAGGACTAGAGTCTCGCCCTTGTGGATATCTAGCGAGATGCCCTTCAGGATTTCCTGGCCGCCGATTTTTTGGACGAGGTCTCGGACTTGGATCAATGGCGTGCTCATCATTGGCCGGCGGGAAAGAGGACATTGAGTGCCATGGTCAGGAAAAAATTCACGATGAGGATGGCGAGCGAGCAATTCACAACGGTGGATGTTGTAGCGCGTCCGACGCCCACAGCTCCATCCTTTGCGTTCAGGCCCTCGCGGCAACTGATGAAGACGATGACTCCCGCAAAGAAAAATCCCTTCACAAGCGCCATGATGATATCACTCGAATCCGCGAACTTTTGCGTGTTCGCAAGGAAGTAAACGCCGGAAATGTTCAGAACATTCACGCCCACATAATAGCTGGCCAGAATGCCGCAGCCGACGCATTCCACGACCAGAAATGGCATGGAAATAAACATCGCCATCGCGCGTGGCACCACCAGGTAGTCCACCGGGTTTACTGCCAGGGCACGCAGGGCGTCGATTTGTTGAGTGACCCTCATGGTGCCGATTTCCGCGCTCATTGCCGCGCCCACTCGCCCCGCCACCATCAATCCGGCCAGCACCGGGCCGAGTTCGCGGAACATCGAGATAGCGACCACCGGGCCAACAGCGGTTTCCATGTTCAGGGTCGCAAATTGGAAATATGCCTGCGCCGTGAAAACCGCTCCCGTAAAGGCTCCGGTGACGATCACCACCAACTGCGAGCGGAATCCAATCTCGGCGATTTGTTGAATCACCAACTTCGGTCGAATACGGCCGCAGAAGATCGAAAGGATGGTCTCGCCGGCCAGCATGGCAACCTGACCCAGAAAAGTCAGGAAGGCAGTGTAAAGATTCGAAAAAATTCCAATTATTGGCATGGGAATTTTGGCGGCAAGCTTCAGTAGATGCGCTGAGTCTTCTTGAGCGAGTTCGCCTCTGGCGGGAGTTGCCCGACAAAGAGCGCTTTCAGGCCGAGCTTTGTGAAGATCGACTCCAGATTGCCCGCCGATGTCACATCGCCTCCGAATTCCATGTAAACGATATCATGGTTCGTATCGACCTTGTAGCAGAGGTTCGGAATCACATCCAATTCCAGAGCCAGTCCGAGCATTTTCTCAGGCTGGCGAACTCCGGCTGCATAAATTTCCAGCTCACTCATTGCGTGATCATGTCTCGCACGGGTTCCAAGGCAAGGCCGATTTTGGAATCGCGGAAACCTTGATTCCGGTTGAAATCCTCCAAGGCCTCGGGCAGGATGACACGTATCCTGTCCGTCTTGAAATGATCTCCCGAATCCTTGCGCTTTTTTCCGCAGCAGTGCTTTTTCCCGCTCTTGCTGCCTTTGCAGGAGACCCGGCGGATTTTTTTCTGAAGGCCTATCAAGATTATCAAGCCGGCGAGAAATTCGAGCGCGACGGGCGCTTGAGGGATGCCATGAATTCGTATGCATCCACCGTCGCCATTCTTGAGCAAGTCCGGAAAGACGACCCCTCTTGGCAGGAAATTGTGGTGAACTTCCGCATGCGCAAGGCTCAGGAAAACATCGAGCGTCTCCGCGCGATGGTCGCCTCTGAGCCTGAAAAGCTGCCCTCGCACGAGGATCCGCTGCCAACTCGGGGCTTCGAAATCGACATTCCCGAGCCAGCCGTCACGACCCGTCCCCGGCAGCAGAAGTCGGAGGCTGCGAACAAGACCGAGTCGGATTCTGAAGTCACCCGCGAGCAGATCGCCAGCTTGGAGCGTCAAGTTGCCGAGTATCGAAAACTCCATGCCGAGGAGAAGAAAAAGCGCGAGTCTTTGGAGGGGGATGTCGCCAGTGTCAAAATGGAGCTCGAAAAAACCAAGACCGAGCTTGTGGCTACGAATTCCAATCTCGCTCAGGCCGATGGGGCCCTCCAGAACATCACCCAGGAAAGGGATGTCCTAAAGAAAAAAGCGGGTGATCCGCAGGACAAGAGAATCGAGAAACTCTCCGAGCGCATTGCGCAACTCGGAGCGGAAAACGAAGTTCTTCAGGAGGAGAACACCCGCCTTGTTGGAAAACTCGATAAAGCCGTCACCTACATTTCCGAAAGTAAAAAAGTCCTTTCCGCCATCGATGAGGATCGTCGTAAGGTCGCCGCCGAACGCGACAAGGCCGTCTCGCGCATCAAGCGCCTCAAGGACAATGACGCCGAGCTCGACGCCCTCAAAGTGGAGAAGGCCACCCTTCAAAAACAACTCGCCACCCAGAAACCTGACATCGAGCGCTTGGCCAAGCTGGAGTCTGAGAACAAAGACCTCGCTCAAAAACTGGCCGCCTCGGAAAAGAAAATCGCCGAGGCCTCCAGCTCGGGAGGCCTCTCCAAAGAAGAAGCCGAAGGGCTCCAAGAGGAAATCGGATTGCTCCAAGATCGCCTCGCTGCGTCGCGTCAGGATTTGGTAGCGCGGGATGCCAGCGTCAAGGCGCTCATGGCACAGCTTGATGAAGCCACCGGCGAGTTGGCTCGTCTTCGCCTCAATCCCGAGCCGAGCGAGGAGCAAAAACGCCTTTTCACCGAGAGCCAGCTTCTCCGCCAGATCGTCATCCGCCAAATCCACGAACAAAGCGAGCGCACTCAAGTGGTGTCGGATTTGGAAAAGGAACTCGTGCGCCTCCAAGTTCAATCCGACGCGCTGGCCTCCTCGATCGGCATTCTTGCAAACCCGCAGCCAGTCGTGAAAGACGAGGAACGCGCCCTCTTTCGCGATCCCCTCGTTGTTCTCAAGGATCCCGATGCCGAGGGCGCCGAGCTCTCTCTGACCGTGGTCAAGTCCGCAAATGCCGACAGCACTCCCAAGCGCTCTTCCGGCGGGGCGGATGCCCTTTCCGATGAGGCTAAAAAACTCGCCACCGAGGCCTCGACACTCGCCAAGCAGCGCCGCTTTACGGATGCCGAAAAAAAATACCAGCAGGTGGTGGATATCGCTCCGGAAAATCACTTCGCCCTCGCCAATCTCGCCGTCACTCAAATCCAGGCCGGTAAACTTTCAGCCGCCCAAGTTGCCCTGGAGAAAGCCCTATCCCTGAAATCCGACGACATCTTTGCTTCGGTAAACCTTGCCAATGTCTACTGCCGCCAAGGCCGCTTCGATGACTCGATCGCCATGCTCAATCGCGTCATCCCTGCCGATCCGAAAAATGCCGTGGCCCATAATTACCTCGCCATTGCCCTCGGGAAAAAAGGCGACACGGCCAAGGCGGAGGAGTCCTTCCGCGCAAGTCTCGCCATCAATCCAAACTACGCCAACGCCCATTTCAACCTCGCCGTCATGTATGCCAACGCCGAGCCGCCCTCGCTCCAACTCGCCAAGAAGCACTACGAAAAAGCCAAGGACCTCGGCGCCGAGCCGGATTCCGTTCTCGAGCGCCGCCTCGCTCAAATCCAGCCGGCTCCTTGAATCCATGCCCCGCTCGGGACCCGCGAAAAAATGTGAGTCCAAAGTTGCCATGCGGAACGAACATTGTTAGAACCACCCAACTTTATGGCTTACACCGTCACGCGTCCGCGCCTCACTTTGGCCGAAAAGATCTACCTGCCTTCGATTGTCGCGGGCCTTCTGATCACGCTCAAACACATGCTCCGCCTCCTGACGGGCCAGACGAAAGTCACCATGCAATACCCCGAGCAGAAGTGGGACGCCCAGATGCCGGACTGGTATCGAGGTGCCCCCACTCTCGTGAGCAATGAGTTTGGACGAGACAAGTGTGTGGGCTGCCAACTTTGTGAATTCATTTGCCCGCCCCGCGCGATCACCATCCATCCCGAAGAAATCCCCGCCGACGAGCGCTGGGGCAAGGTGGAGAAACGCCCGAAGACATTTGATATCGACATGATCCGTTGCATCTATTGCGGACTCTGCGAAGAAGTCTGCCCCGAGCAGGCGATCTACCTCCGCAAGGATTATTCCATCACCGGCCTCACCCGCGCCGAGATGGTTCACGACATCCACAAACTCCGCGAACTCGGCGGCGAAATGCCCGGCCTCGTCAACAAGTGGAACGAAAAAAAGTAGAACAACCCGCCTCCGACTGGTAGAACGCCACCTCACACCACCACATGCAACTCGCCCTTTTCTCGATCTTCTCCCTCCTCATGCTCGCCTTCGCGCTGGGAGTGATCCTGCTGAGAAACCCCGTCTCCTGCGCCATGTGCCTCGTCATGTCGTTCGTTGCCCTGGCAGCCGTCTTTGTTACGCTGGATGCCTACTTCATCGCCGTCGTTCAGGTCCTGGTCTACGCCGGAGCCGTGATGGTGCTTTTCCTTTTCATCATCATGTTGCTCGACCTGCGCGAGGAGAAACGCCGCCGCGTCCGCCTCTCAGCCTGGGTCGGCGGAGGCATCGTCGTCGGGGGTTTCCTCTCCGCTCTCACGCAAGTCATCTCGGCCCTCCCGTCCTTGGATGTCGTGAAGCCCGTCGTTTCCCACCCCATGGCAAATGATGTCGCCCTCGTCGGTTTCGCTCTTTTCCGCAACTTCAACCTGCCCTTCCAAATCATCGGCGTCCTCCTTCTCGTCGCCACAGTCGGGGTCGTCTTGCTCAGTAAGAAGGAACTTAAGTGATCGTTTGATTTCTCCATGCCAACCTTAGCGCATTATCTCATCGTCAGCGGACTCCTCTTCGCCATCGGCCTCGGCGGAGTTCTCCTGCGCCGAAATATTCTCATCATTTTCATGGGTCTCGAACTCATGCTGAACGCGGCCAACCTCTCCCTCGTCGCCTTCTCCCGCTTCAACCTGCTTGCCGACGGCATGCCGAACTACAACGGCCAAGTGCTCGTGTTTTTCATCATCACCGTCGCCGCCGCCGAGGTCGCCGTAGGCCTCGCCATCATTGTCGCGCTCTTCCGCGCCAAGCAGACCACCCATGTTGAAGACTTGAATACGCTGAAGTTCTGATGAGCACGCAAACCGCGCCCTGGATTATTCTTTTCACCCCGCTGGTCAGCGCCGCGCTGATCCTCCTCCTCGGGAAATTCTCAAAAACACTCAGCGCTTCCCTCGCGCTCATCGCAGCCATCACAGGGTGCGTTTTGAGTTGGTGGTTATTCAATCAGCCGGTTGATGGCAAAATGCTATCGCTAAATTGGCTAACCCTTGGTCCTGAGCTGAATCTCACCATTGGCGTGACCCTTGACCACCTCAGTAAGGTGATGCTTCTGGTGGTGACCTCCATTTCCGTCCTCGTTTTCATCTACTCGCTCGGCTACATGCGCGACGAAGAGGGGTATTCCCGCTTCTTCGCGGGTCTCTCGCTCTTCCTTTTCTCCATGCTCGGCATCGTGCTGGCGGATAACTTCGTGATGATGTTTATCTTCTGGGAACTCGTCGGCGTGAGTTCCTACATCCTCATTGGTCATTATTACTCGAAGGATTCCGCAGCGGATGCTGGAAAACAGGCGTTCATCGTGAACCGCATCGGCGACTTTGGGTTCTTGCTCGGCATCCTTCTCCTTTGGTTCGGAACCGGCACGGTTGTCTTCAGCGAATTGATCGAAGCCATTCCTGGTCTAGCCACAGCCCCGATCTACCTCACCATCGCCTGCGTGCTCGTCTTCATGGGAACCATCGGCAAGTCTGCTCAGATGCCGCTCCATGTGTGGTTGCCGAATTCGATGGAAGGCCCAACGCCGGTTTCTTCCCTTCTTCACGCTGCGACGATGGTTGCGGCAGGTGTTTACATGTTGGCTCGCATTTTCCCGATTCTGGAAATCGTCCCGGACGCCCGCGAGATCATTGCCTGGGTTGGCGGCATCACATGCTTCGCCGCTGCGCTCATGGCCACCCAGCAGAGTGATATCAAGCGCATTCTGGCTTATTCCACTATTTCCCAGCTTGGTTACATGGTTCTCGGCATTGGCGTCGCTCCGACATCCGATGTCGCGATGTTCCACCTCTTCACCCACGCCTGCTTCAAGTGCCTTCTCTTCCTCGCCGCCGGTTCCGTGATGATCGCCATGCACCACGAGGTGGATATGTGGCACATGGGCGGACTTCGTAAGAAAACCCCAGTGACCATGATTTGCTTCTTCCTTGGAATGCTGGCCCTTGCGGGTTGCCCCTACACGAGCGGTTATTTCAGTAAAGACCTTATCATTGAGTGGGCTGTCGTGAAAATTCCGTTCCTCGGCTGGCTCGTTGCTGCCGCCGCTGGTCTCACCGCCTTCTACATCTTCCGTGAGTTCTTCGTTGTCTTCTTCGGCAAAGCCCGCAGCGAGCATGCGGAACACGCCAAGGAACAACCCATTACCATGCTGGTTCCGATGCTCATTCTCTCGGTTCTCGCCATTTTTGCTGGCTTCCCGTTCATTCAGGATCACTTCTTCAAGTTGGCCCGCCCCGACCACGAACTCGTCCCACACCTCTTGCATCCGCTGCTCTACGCCATGTTCTTCGGCGGCGCCGGCCTCTCGGCATTGCTTTACTTCAAAGCCCAGAAGGATCCCATCTCCATCCCGCTCTTCGCAAACCGCCTCTACATCGACAATGTTTACTTCTGGTTCGTCAATAACATCCAAGGCGGCGGCGCAGCCTTTCTCTCCTGGGCGGATCGATGGATCGTTGATCTCCTTGTCGTCCAAGTTCCCAGCAAGCTCACTTGGGCCTGCGGGTTTGCACTGCGCTTCCTTCAACTCGGTAATATCCAAGCCTACGCCTTCTTCTTCGGCGCCGGTGTGGTCGGTCTTCTTTACATCCTGATTTCCAAATGAGTTCCGTCAGCCCGCTTCTCTTCCTCATTCTTGTGCCGATCCTCTCGGCAGTGCTTGTCATGGCCGGAGCCAATCCGAGGTTCACTTCGATCCTCGGCGCGGCGTTGAATGTCCTCTTCTTCCTTGCGGTTGCCGTTTTCTTTAACCCCGCGCAGGCCGACTTCCAATTCGTCTCCAGCTTCCCGGTCGTTCCCCAGCTGGGCATCAGCTTCACATTGGGAGCCGACGGCCTGAGCCTGATCATGCTTTTCCTCTCGGTGATCGTCACGCTCGCAGCGGTCTGCGTGGCGCGTGCACCGCTTGAAAATGCCCGCTGGTTCTACGCCAGCATCCTCCTTATTTCGGCCGGTGTGGTTGGTGCCTTTGCTTCGGTGGATGTCTTCTTCTTCTACATGTTCCACGAGTTGGCCCTCATCCCAACCTTCCTGCTCATCGGCATCTGGGGCTCGGGGGATCGTCAGGCCGCCGCATGGAAAGCCACGGTTTATCTCGCGACAGGCAGTTTCATTCTCCTTCTCGGCATCATTGGCTTGTATTTGATTCAGCCAGAAGGCGCCCGTTCGTTTGATCTCCGCCAGATGGTCGCCAATGCGCAAGCGGGACAAGTTCCCGATTCGCCGGTTGTTTATCTTCTTCTTTTGGTTGGGTTTGGTATCCTTGTGTCCCTCTTTCCCTTCCATACTTGGGCACCGCAGGCTTATGCAAGCGCTCCCGCTCCGGCATCCATGCTGCACGCCGGTGTGCTGAAAAAATTTGGTCTTTATGGTTTGATCCGCTTGGCTGTTCCGATTCTTCCTGAGTCCGTTCAGGCCTTTGCCCCGATCCTTTTGACACTGCTCGCCTGCAATATCCTCTATGTCGGGTATTGCACAATCGCTCAACGAAAGCTGGACCTCATGCTCGGCTACTCCAGCGTGATGCACATGGGCTACATCTTCCTTGGATTCGTGGCATTGAATCAAGTTAGCCTCACCGGCGCCTCGCTCATGCTCCTCAGCCACGGCCTCACCATCGCCGTTCTCTTCGCCCTCTGTGGCGAAATTCGCGAGCGCACAGGCACTTTGGATTTCTCCGAACTCGGCGGAATCGCCCGCGCAACACCAAAACTCGGCCTCGCCTTCGGCTTCGCGGCCATGGCCTCCGTCGGCCTCCCCGGCTTCGTCGGCTTCGCCGGGGAATTGCTCGTGTTCTTCGGATCCTTCGCCTCAGGCGAACCGCAAATGGGCTTCCTCGACGGCAAAGAGGTCTTTGGCTTCAACGGTTACCAAATTGCAACCATCTGCGCTGTATGGGGTATCGTGATCTCCGCCATCTACATGCTCCGTGCCTACCGCCGCGTTTTCATGGGGCCGCTTTCTGATCGCTGGTCACGCCTGCCAGACCTCACTGGTTTGCCTCATGCCGCTATCGTCATACTGCTAGCCATCATGCTGTTCTTCGGATTCTTTCCGCAAATTCTTGTGAACCTCGTTACACCCGCTTTGCTTCTGCCATGATCCAGCCTGTCCTTCTTGAAATCGGTGTCGTCTTTCTGGGCATCTTCCTGCTCATGATGGAATCATTTAGCTTCAAATCCAACAAAGTCACACTTGCACATTGGGCTATATTTGGGCTGGTATGCGTTTTCATCCTCAGCTTCTTCATCGAAACGAACCCCGTTGGCATGAAGAATTCGGGATTCTATCTGGTGGATAGCCTGTCGCTTTTCTTTAAACGATTCGCTCTCCTCGCAACCATCCTCACCCTGATTCTGGCGATCGACTACATTCCAATCGTCCAACGCCTTGTGCCGGCCGAGCGTCCCGAAGCCGGTTCGGGCGAGTTTTTCATCCTGCCCGTCTTCACTTGTGCAGGCTTGATGTGGATGGCCTCCGCCTCCGACTTCATCATGATCTTCTGCGCGTTGGAGTTGGTCACGATCTCCCTTTACATCCAAGTGGCCTACACGCGCCGCAGTCTCGCCAGCCTCGAAGCCGGCACGAAGTTCCTTGTCCTCGGGGCTCTCTCGACCGGATTCTTCATCTACGGCATCACCTGGATTTTCGGCATGACGGGTGAGACCAACCTCGCCCTCATCCAGAAAAACCTCTCGATCGTCCCCGAAGCGAACCACACAGCGATTCTGTTTGGCCTTGCAATGGTCTTGGTTGCCATCGGCTTCAAAATTGCCGCTGCTCCATTCCAATTCTGGGTTCCAGATGTCTATCAAGGCGCGCCAACGCCAATTACCGCCTACCTCGCTGTGGCCTCGAAAGCCGCTGGATTTGTCATTCTGATCCGTGTGCTCCAGCCCTTCTTCGTGCTGGAATCCTTCCAAGATAAACTGATCCTCGTCCTCGTTCTATTGGCCGCCCTCACGCTGATCTACGGAAACTTGGCCGCCATCCCGCAGACGAACTTCAAGCGCCTGCTCGGCTACTCCAGTATCGCCCACGCCGGATATCTTCTCGTCGGCCTCGCCGCCATTGGTGACGCCTTCGCCGGTCGCGCAGTGGTTTTCTATCTTGGTGGTTATTTCTTGATGACCTTCCTTGCCTTCCTCGTGATGGTTCCCGTCACCAAGGCCACCGGTGGGGATGATCTCTCGCACTTCAACGGTCTCGCCCGTCGCTCTCCAGGCCTCGCCTTGGCAATGCTCATCGCCGCAGCCTCTCTGGCTGGCGTTCCATTCACAGTCGGGTTCTTCGGTAAGTTTTTCATCTTCGAAGCTGCCATGAACCAGGAGCTCTATCTCCTCGTTCTCATTGGTGTCATCACCGTGGCCAGTGGCTTCTACTACTACTTCAAGGTGATCCGCGCGATGTATTGGCAGCCCGCTCCCGAAGGTTGCGGCGAGGTCGCCGTTTCGCCCCTCTCGAAGCTGGCTATTGGGCTTTGCACCCTGCTCATTCTTGTTCTCGGATTCTACCCGCAGCTGCTCATCCGCTTCCTGCCTTAGTCGCCCACTCATGGATGATTTCTGGAACCAGTGGCAACCGCGCGAGCGGGCCACACTGTGTTTCGTTATCAAGGATTCCCAAATCCTCCTCATCCGCAAAAAACGCGGTCTCGGCGCGGGAAAAATCAACGCCCCCGGCGGCCGCATAGAACCCGGCGAGGCCGCCCATGAATGCGCCGTGCGTGAGACCCAGGAAGAGGTCGGCATCACGCCTCACGGAGTCCAACCCCGTGGAGAACTCCATTTCCAATTCGTGGACGGCTACAGCCTCCACTGCACCGTCTTCACAGCCGATTCCTTCACCGGCACCCTCATCGAAACCGACGAAGCCCTTCCGATCTGGACGGCGATTGATGCCATCCCCTACCACGAAATGTGGGCCGACGACATCCACTGGCTGCCGGGCGTGATCGATGGTGGGTCATTCCACGCCTACTTTCACTTCGATGGCGACACCATGCTCTCCAAGAATGTCCAGTGGCATTCGCCCGCGCCAGTTATAGCCTCATGCGAAATATGAAAATCCCTGAGACAGCTCTGGAGGAAGCCCAAAATTTGGTCAAAACCTTCCCCGGTCAGGAAACCTTTCTCTTCGGCCTTCTTGAGCGCCAGCTGAACATCCTCCACCAACGCTCCCAGGTCGTCATCGGCTTCGCCGCCGTCGCCATTACCACCACCGGCTTCTCCGGCAGGCTTATCGCCGGCACAAATACCCATGCCCAGATTCTTATCATCGCCGCCATGGCCCTCATTCTGGGCTCCTGCTTCTGGATTTTTGTCCGCGTCCTCGCAGTAAAATGGGTTCTCACTCGATGCGTCCAGCCTGAACTCACCCAAACACTCGCCGCCATCATCCTCTGCCGGGACTCCAAAACCAGCGCCTACCGCCTCGGCTCCATCGGCGTCTTCCTCGGCCTCGCCATCTACGCCGCCGCCATGGCCATCATGCTCCTCAACCCCACGCCGCTCAGTATTCCCATTCGCTAAAAATCGAACCCCACCCCGCGCAGCAGTGCTCAAACCTTTGGAGGGTCAACCTCCGGCTTGACCC
>JAPLTI010000284.1 GCA_026398285.1 Verrucomicrobiota bacterium | reverse complement strand
ACACATGGGAGACGCTTGGGATATCGCCGAGGCCGCTGTATTTCTCGCCTCGGACAAAGCCAAATACATCACAGGCACACAGCTCGTGGTGGATGGCGGATTGAGCGCCACCGTTCCGCATTGAGCAAACAAGGGCTGTTGGCGGTCTAAAAACGCCGCATCAAAGGATTGAACTGAGAAGTTTTTGCGTGCGAAGCAACTTGGGCAGAAACTCCTCAACCATCTGTTGAGAACTCTTGCGCGCCGGCTGGGTGCTGATGCACATGGAAGCCACCAAACGCCCGGTGGAATTAAAAACTGGCACCGCGATGGAACTCAAGCCCAGCTGCAGCTCTTCTTCAACGAGGCAAAATCCGTTGACCCGCACTTTAACCAATTCCATTTTGATCTGCTCGATATCGGTTTTTGTGTAGTCGGTGAATGCGGGACGCGGCATGGATTCCAAGATTTTTTGGGCATGATCGCCTTCCAAGCCGGAAAGCAAAACCCTCCCTAGCGAAGTGCAAAAGATCGGGAGTCTTGTTCCCACACTCACATTCGCTGCAAGGATGCGCTTCACCGCAGCTCTTGCCACATAAACAAACTCGTTACCGTCCAGAATAGCTGCAGAACACGCCTCGTTCACCTCCTCGCAGAGGTTTTCCAAATACGTCTGCAATATTTGCGGTATGGTTGTGGAAGCCAAATACGCATACCCCAGCCTCATGGTTCTCGGCGTGAGACTGAAAAATTTGCCATCGTAGTCTGTGTAACCAAGATAATTGAGCGTCAGCAAGCAACGCCGCGCGGCAGCTCTGGAAAGGCCTACAGCTTTTGCCGCATCGGATATCGTCAACTTCTGGCGGCGGTCATCAAAACATTCGATGACCGCCAGGCCTTTTTCCAAACCCAGGATGTGGTTTCTTTGATCGTATTCACTGGTCATAGAAAATCAGCTGTGCGTTATACGCACATGCAAATCTTCTGCAATCCTGATTTCTAAAACTGGCATTATATGAAGACCAGTGGCCCTGCATTTGACGGAAGGAGAGATGAATCGACAGTCTCAACAAGCGCCTACAAGGCCTAAGCCGATTCACTCAACATTCATGACAACCTGCCAAAACTACATCCACGGTCACTGGACCTCCCCCTCTCATAGCCTTTCGCTACAAGCCTTCAATCCATCGAGAGGAGAGGTCATTGCCTTGGTTCCGACATCCGGCACCAAGGAGGTGGACGAGGCCGTGGCGGCGGCCAAGGCAGCTTTTCCTGCCTGGCGCAACACGCCTCCGAACGAAAGAGCTCAGGTCTTCTTCAGGCTGAAAAATTTGTTAGAGCAGTCTTTTGAGGAATTGGCTTTGGGCATTTCCATAGAGCATGGCAAGACACTTTCTGAATCCAGAGGGGATTTACGCCGGGGCATCGAGGTCGTGGAATTTGCGTGCGGCATTCCCACGCTCCTCATGGGTGAGAGCCTGGAAAACATTGCGCGAGGCATCGACTGCCACACGGACCGCCACCCTCTCGGCGTTGTGGCCGGTATT
>JAPLTI010000311.1 GCA_026398285.1 Verrucomicrobiota bacterium | reverse complement strand
GATAAACGGGGTGCGGCGTTTTCGGGTGTAAAACTGCATTTCGCTCGGCCGCTATTGGGGTTGGTAGATTTTGGCGAGCAGGCTGGCGGCGATGGATTCCATCTGGACAGCCAGCATCTCGATTCGACGCTGAAAATAGCTATGGGCGATCAGGCTGGGCACGGCGACAGCAAGTCCCGCAATCGTGGTATTGAGGGCTTCGGAAATGCCTCGGGCCACCGCTACGGGGTCGCCGTTGTTTCCCAGTGTCGCAAAAATACTCACCAAGCCCGAGAGCGTGCCGAGTAGTCCAAGAAGTGGACCGGTGCCAGTGGCGATCTCGAGTATCACAAGCCCTTTTTCCATGTGCGCGATTTCGTGTCTTGCGCAGGTCTGCACGGCTTCGAGATTTTCGGACTTGGACCAGTTCAGATGCGAAATCAATGTCGAAAGGATCATCGAAATAGCGGAGGGATGCTGCTCCATTTCCTTTTGTAAGGCTTGGAGAGTGTGGCCAGGTCGCAGGGCATCGACGGCTTCCACAACCTGCCTCGGAATGATGGCACTTTCGCGCAGTCGCCAGGCTCGAAGTAAAATGGCGGCAAGCGTTGCAATCGAAAGAAGCACGAGCAGCACCATAAAAGGGCCGCCTCTTTCAAAAAAATCAGCAATGGTCGAAAGCGTGGTTTGGGATGTCATCAATGACCAACGATCGTAAACGAGAAGTCGATTTCGAGGCGACCGTTTTCGATCAGCTTCGCAACCTCTGGCGGCATCGGGGGTATTTGAGCCTGCACAACGGAAGCCAAGCTGACCGATGCAAAGCTCTCGTTTGATGAGTTCGAAAGAACTTCAGGGGATTTGATTTTTCCCTCCGGCGTTACGGTGAATCGAATATCCACAGTCCCGATGTTCAAAAGCCCCATCTGGGAACTGACATAGTAATACCATCTCGAGCCGATGGCGTCGGAGATTTGTTTTTTGTAGCGGCCCAGAGGCGTGGCATTGGCCTCCAAAGACGCCTTGCCCTTACTTGAGACATTTCCGCGCAGGCGCGTCACTCGTGTTTCCGGACGGAAGCCCGATTGCGAATTCGGGCTGGGGGTGGATGTTGTCTTGGGTTTTTCGGCGGCTTTCGGAGGGGGCGTGGGTGCCTTGAGGAGGGCCAGATCAGACTCCATGCGAGGGGTGGGGGACGCCTCAGGTTTGGCTTCATGTTGCGCTGTTGCCTGAGTGGCGGGCATGGATTGGGTCTTCCCGGAGGTGTATCGCTGATCGGTCAGATCGAGGCCCTGCTCTTCACGTCCATCGACGGATGGTATCGCATCAGGGCCGCTGGGTGCGGCTTCGCTGGCCGCCATTGAATCATTGTCGGATTCAAATGCCGCGTCTTTGTTTGGCTTACGATCACTTTTTTCTTGAGGCTGGGTCTGGGCAAAGCGCGGGGATGGCTTGGCGGCGGGGGGCATCGGCAGGATCGTCAGCTGCGGAGGTTCTTCAATGGCCGCAGGTGTCTCATTGAGTCTGTCCGCGCTTTTTAAAATGAAATAAGCCAAGCCCAGTAGGAAAAAAAGATGGATCAGCAGCGAAGCCAGAACGGCTGTGGCGTTTTCCCAGCGCGATCTTTCTCTGCCCATGCCTATCGAATTCATCGAAGCAAAGTCACCTCGGGAAAAATCAGCCGCATGAGAAAAAAGGGGCTTCTCTTTTCGGTAAGTCTGTGTTCCTCATTCCACCGTTGGAGGGAGTTGGCTCCGGCTGGTATTTCAAGTTGGCTGAATGCGGATAATGCAAATCGAGCTGATTAGGCGGGGGAATCCGAGCGGAGAACGGGGCGTTTGCGGATGGTGATGCGTTTCACACGGGCGTCGTCGGGTGGGCTCCATGTGGTGAGTTCCGGGTCGTCCTTGAATGCGTTGTGCACGATGCGGCGGTCGTAGGAATTGAGCGGCGCGGTCTGCATCGGGCGTCCGCTGGCGCGAACGGCGCTGGCAAGTTGGCGCACTTTGGCAACGAGGGCATCATCGCGCATGCTGCGGTAGTGTTGGACATCGACAATGATCCGGGAGCCGGGGGGATTTTGCGAGGCGAGGATGCGATTAACGAGATACTGGAGGTCATCCATCACCTCTTCGCGGCGGCCTATGAGCCGGTCGGTTTCGTTGGTGAGGATCTGAAGCGTGGTGTTGCCGTCGTTTTGCTCTTCTTTGACTTCGGCGACAAAGCCGAGGTAGCCAAGGAGGGTATCAAGAATCTCAACGGGTGTCGCATTCATGGGCTGTGGCGGTTTTTACTTTTTTTCTTAGCCTCGGCTGCGGTCCGCTTGGCGACCACGCTTTTTTTCTCAAGTGTGGGAAGTGGTTTGTTCCGCGTGAGGTAGAGCTGCACGATAGAGAAAATATTCTGGGTTGTCCAATAGAGCGCGAGTCCGCTGGCGTAGTTGTAGGAAAAGACCAGGAAGATCACCGGCATGAAGTAAAACATGCGCTGCTGCATGGCATCGCCAGTCTTTGGCGTGATAATCATCTGCCAAACCATGGTGCCGGCCATCACGATTGGAAGAAGATTGATCGGGAACCCCAGTATGTGGGCAATGGTGTCAGGCTGTGAAAGGTCGGTGACCCACAAGAACGAGCTGTTGCGAAGCTCAATGGCGGTGCCAAGCATCGAGTAGAAGCCGAAGAAAATTGGAATCTGAACGAACATGGGCAGGCAACCGCTGAAAGGATTCACACCATACTCTTTGTAGAGCTTCATGGTCTCCTCGTTGAGCTTCTGAGGGTTGTCTTTGTATTTGTCCCGCATCTCGGTCATCTTCGGCGAGAGGAGAGCCATCTTGCGCATCTCGTTGGTCGCCTTGTTTTGAACGGGCCAGAGAATGGTTTTGATGAGCAGGGTCAGGACAATAATGGCGGCGGCGTAGTTGCCTAAAATGGTGTGAAGATGATTCATCGCCCACAGCAGGAATTCGCTCACAAAGCCGAACATGCCGAAGCTCATGACCTGATCTTGTGTCGGGCCGAGTTCGCGCAGACGGGGAATTTCCTTGGGACCGGAGTAAATCTGGAAAATGCGTGTCTCGCGTGCGCCGGGAGGAAGCGAGAGCCCGCCTTGGATGAGTCCGCCTTGCACGCCAAACACGGGAGAGCCGTTGAGTTTCGGAGCGTCGAAGCGTTTTGCCCAAACAGATTTTGTGGCGGAGCCGGCCTGTGGGGTCACGATGGTGCAGAAATACTGGCTGGCAACAGCCGCCCAGCGGATGTCGGGATTGCTCTCGAGGTAGAGCGGGCGCTCGCCGTGAATAGGAATTCCAATCAAGGGAACCGAACTGGCGGAAAACCAATTCACATCGATGTTCGACATTTTGGCCTCATGCCCCCAATCGAAGCGGGTATACATGGGGAGGTCGTGGATGTGGATGGGAGCGGCCCCGCCGGCGGAGATGAAGAAGTCCGGGACTTGAATGGCCGCAGAGCCGGGGTTGGTGAAGGTGACCTCGAGATTTACCGTGTAAGGGGATTTTGTGCCGTCGCCCGGCGGAAGCGTGAAGCGCTTGCTGATCTCGAGTCCATCGGGTTGTGTGCGCTTGAAAAAGACCTCGCCCTTGGCGCGGTCGGCTGTCATTTCAAATCCGCCCAGCACCTCGCCGGGATTGAATCCGAAAGCGCCGATGGGCATGGAGCGGCTGCGATTCAAAGCGACATTGTCATGATTCTCTCCGAGGTGCATGCGCAGGATGACCTGCTCGATACCGCCGGCGTCGTTATTGAAAACAAATTCCGTGCTGTTCGTGCTGAGGCTCTCAGCGCGCGCCGACATCGAGGGAGGCTGCTCGGCAGTTGTGACTGGAGTCGCTGCGGGCGTCGCAGCCACTGCAGCGGATGGTGTGGCGGTCGGCACCGCGGACGCCCCGGCGGGCAGGGGTTCTGGCTTGTAGTATTTACTAATATACCATTGCCAAGCGAAAAGGCCGATGACTGAGAGAATGATGGAGCCATCGCGCGCCAGCAGGTCGAGGCCGGCGCCCAGGTCATCGACGTCAACATGGACGAGGGCATGCTCGACGGCCTGTTCGCCATGCGCCGTTTCCTGAATTTGCTCGCCAGCGAGCCGGACATCTCGCGCGTGCCGATCATGATCGACTCGTCGAAGTGGGAGATCATCGAAGCAGGCCTGCAGTGCGTGCAGGGCAAGCCCATCGTCAACTCGATC
>JAPLTI010000365.1 GCA_026398285.1 Verrucomicrobiota bacterium | reverse complement strand
CCTGCGCGGTCTTCCTGTGGCCGACCATGATGCCCGCACTTCGCGCTGGTATCCACCAGAATTCCTCCCTCGCAGCGGCTCGGGTATTCTTTTCCTCGACGAATTGAACATGGCACCGCCAGCCATCCAAGGCATCGCGCAACAGCTTGTCCTCGACCGCAAGGTCGGCTCCTACACGCTGCCCGAGGGATGGCATGTCTGGGCTGCCGGCAACCGTTCCGAGGATGGTGCCTCTGTTTTCAGCATGCCATCGGCCCTGCAGAACCGCTTCATCCATGTCACCGTGGTTCCCCATTTCGAGAGCTTCCGCAGCTGGGCACTTCAAAATGGCATCGATGAAAAAATCGTCGCCTTCCTCGCATGGCGACCCGAGCTTCTGCACAAGCGCGACCCTAAGAATCCCGCATGGCCGTCACCTCGCGCATGGACCGCCGCCAACACGCTCTACCTTGCTGGACTGCCCATGGACCCCGCCATCGGCGATGCACCCGCCGGCGAGTTCCGCGCCTACCTCAAGGTCTATGACACCCTGCCGGACTTCGACTCCATCCTCGCAGGCAAGGCCAAGGACACGCCGTTTCCCGCCGAGCCATCTGCCCGCTATGCGGCGTCGCTGGGCCTCGCCATCCGCGCCAAGTCGGCGGATTCCGTCAAAAACGCGCTCGACTGGATCACCACAAACGCCGACCCCGAGTGGATCCAACTCTTCCTCCACGCCAAACTCGACACCGCCCGTGCCGACAACACCTTTGGCGTCCTCGCCACCCACCTCGCCGCGAACCCGAAAATCAAAAAGTTCCTCGACTCCTACCGCAAGCTCATCGGCAACGCATAAGATTATCCGGCTCTCATCGAACCCAACAGCTGCTTAAAACATAATTCTTAAAACTTCTTGCCTTGGATCTCTCACTCCTCCTCTTCCACCTCCGCAATGTCTCGCCCTTCTTCGCCTCACTGGCCCTCTTTGCCGAGTCCGTGATCACGGAGGATATCGAGACGGCCGCGACGGATGGACGCCGCCTGCTCTTCAATCCCAAGTTCATGTCCCAACACACGCCGGCCGAACAACTCGGCGTGCTCGTCCATGAACTCCTCCACGCCGCGCTGCGCCATGTGATTCGCCGACAGGGCGCACACCCCGTGCTTTGGAATATCGCCGCAGACATCGTCGTGAACGGAATCATTTTCCAAACCGAGGGCCTGACCCTTCCCAAGTCCGCCTTGCGTGACGACAAGATCGCCAATTTCACCGTCGAAGAGGTCTATGAGATTCTACGCAGCCGCAACCCGAAGCTCGAAGACCTGGAAATCCATTTCATCGGAAGCGACCTCGTTCCACCCGACAGCAAGGATGCCTCTGCTGTCTTGTCACCCGAACAAATTTCGTCAAACCGCGACCACTGGAATGCCGCCCTCGCGCAGGCCGCCACCATGCCCTGTGTGTGCAACGCATCATGGATACCTGTGCCGTCTCTGTCCTCGGCAACCATGAGGCCATGCTTTTCCTGACCGAAAAAATCCCCGACGAGGACTGGGACATCTCGATCCGCCAACCGCTTCATCAGTGACGAACTCTACCTCGACGCCATGGATGGGGAGACCGTGAGCGTCGCGCTCTGTATCGACACCAGCGGATCGATCGACGACGAGACACTCGGCCGCTTTCTCAACGAACTCCGTGGAATCCTCCGCGCCTACCCCAAGGTGGATATCCAACTCTACGCCTGCGACGCCAAGCTGCACGGCCCTTGGCCGATTGATACCGAGAGCGAGGGCATCCCCAAGCTCCCGGGCGGCGGCGGCACAGACTTCCGGCCCTTTTTCAAGCACCTCGACAAAACCACCGCACCCGATGCAGCCATCTACCTCACCGACGGCTACGGGGATTTTCCCAGGCAAGCGCCAGAATACCCCACCCTCTGGGCGATCACACCTGGCGGGCTCGAAACAAAGTCCATCCCCTTCGGTGAGGTCGCACGCCTGTTGGATTGAAAGCCCCGCGCTTCCAGCGAATGAATTGGCGCGACCACATGCTGAACAACTCCCACGGTGGAAAAACCTGGCCATCGTGCATAAGCCCCGGTGGCCGCGTGCTCTACCGCTTCCCTGACAAATACCCCCAACTCCCCGCCCCCACGCTCCTCCGCATCGACTACCCCTACATCATTCTCGACAACTGGATGCTCCGCTTCTTTCCCCTCACAAATGTCAGGATGGACTGGATCGGCAATAGCACGGCCGGCTGGGTCCGTCAGCGACGAGGTGACCGCAAATACAAAAAGCAAATCCTCCAATTCATCGACGACTTGGAGCGTGTCTCCCGTCACGGAATCTGACTCCACTCACACCCGCTAAATCAGACCCGGTGCGGCACGGAAGCCACGAGGCTATGACACACACATCTATTGCAAGCCGGATGGCAACTGATAATGTATTCACAACATCAGGAATTCCTGTGGCCGCGCAAGGCGGGTCAGGGTGCCTACCGAGGAATTGGAGAAACTCCCACGGTGGCTTGCTTGGAAAACCCAAGCGATGAGCGAGGCGAATGCCCCGAACAACAAAAATCTCCACGGTTCAAACACACACCGCCGCTCCTGATCGATCGGCGGTTTTTTGTTGGTCCCGATTCCTGGTGCGAAACCGAAAGGAGACACACCATGAAACATCTATCGACAGCATCCATCCGCATTCTTGCGGACAATCCAAACCACCATCTCTGGAACAATAACGGCACCTTCTGGTGCCACTACACGCTCCACCTTCCCGATTACACCAAGCGCCGCGTTCGCCAGAGCCTCGGCACCTGCTGTATCGAGCAAGCCCGAAAACTCCGCGACCAACTCCTCCGTCGCGCATTGAAGGGAGGTGCGCTGTGAGCACAAAAACAAAGCCCAAGTCGCCGCAGATATCAAAACCCGCGCAAGAGACCCCGCCTGCCACACCCCAAACCGAAGAGGTGCAAACTCCGCAATCCCTCCTCACGCGCCCCCTCGGTTTGGAAGGTTGGGCCCACCTCGAGGCGGTGGTGCTCGCTGCGCTTGCGTCGGGCGATCCGCTGCTCCTGATCGGCAGGCATGGCACCGCGAAGAGCTTCCTGCTGGAGCGCCTCGCCGAATCTCTTGATCTGGCGTTCAGGTTCTACAACGCCTCACTCGTGAACTACGACGACTTGGTTGGCATACCGGTTCCCGACGAAACACAGACCTCGCTCCGCTACATATCAACGCCCTCTTCGATCTGGGATGCGGAAGTTGTTTTCATCGACGAAATCAGCCGCGCC